>JASEJQ010000037.1 GCA_030016635.1 Thermoanaerobacteraceae bacterium
TGCCAGGGATTTAGTAAAACCGGCCGGCATATGTTGTACAACGAGTACAGCAGAAGAAAGATCTGCGGGTAACATTGGAATAACATACTGCAAAGCTTTAGGACCACCCGTTGATATGCCTATTGCTATTATGCTTTTTAAATTATTTGTATTGTTAACAGTCTTGACACCAGGACTATTTTTAATAACTGGACCGATGTTCAACAGATGAGTTTTGCTTGCCATTAATATTTTTTCAATTATAACCTGGTCGATGTTTTGTGTTTTAAAATATATAAAATTTGATGGTTTTAAAACAAAATCTATAGCTCCATAATCCAGTGCTTTAAGAGTAATATCCGCACCTTCCTTTGTGAAAGCACTAAGCATTATAATCGGGGTCGGCTTGGCTTCCATTATCTTTTTAACGGCGGTTAAACCATCCATGACAGGCATTTCAACATCCATCAATATTACATCTGGCTTTTTTTCAATAACTTTACTGATGGCCTCAAGTCCATTTACTGCTGTATCTACCACAGTCATGGCATCTGAACTATTAACAATATCAGCCACGAATTTCCTCATAAATGCGGAATCGTCGACAATTAATACCTTAATTTTCGATGCAGGTGTCATTCTATCAAACCTTTCTTTAGGAATTTTCTCTGCTCTTGAAAAATAAAACTAACAATTTTTTCTCTATCTGCAGCATTCAGATCTTTGAATGAGATACCCACATCATAATTTGAATTATTATTAATACTTCTGACCACAACACCTTTAATGCTAAAATCACCAATTTTTGTCAAAGAAAAATTCAAGGTAATTCTTTCATTAATATCTAACTTTTGGCTGGTTATAAGCCTTACACCACCACCACTTATATCTTTTATTATGCCTTCATGGGCGATATCATCATTTTCATTTGTAAATGTAGCCCTAATAGCAGTTTCTAATCTAAAGTTTTCTCTGCGCTGAATGCGTTCCATAGGGCTTATCTGCGTAACTGTAAGTAAATATGTATGGTTCATTTCTTTATGTGTTACTTTCCCATCAAACTGATAGATACAGTCCTTTGCTATATATCTTATTTTTATTGTCTCATTTAATGGAATAAAGACATATGTATGGTGAATAATGGGTGTACCTATAATATACGTTAGGTCATCTACAATATTTTCAATTTTGCTTTTATACGACTTACTACCGGATATTATCTCTATATTTTGACCAATATCAAGTTTGTTTGCCATATAGGTTAAACCTCCCAACCGCCATTTAAAAATAAATCAAATAATGATTTGAATCCACGCCCCCTTTTAGTTTCTTGATTTGATATTATCCCACTTATATCCCGAATACACCTGGATGCAGTAGATCGCGGATATTTTAATATTATAGGAGTTTGATCATAAATACATTTAGAGATATTGTCATCATAATAAACCGGTCCAAGATAATCAATATTCAATTTTAAATACGTTTTTGCAGTATTGATGAAATTATCTACTATCTGTTTATGATCTCTTGATTTATTTACCATATTTAGCACAACATATACCTTTTTTTCTGCTAAAGCATTATGTCTCAAATATTTTAACAAACTGTATCCATCTGCTATAGATGTAGGTTCTGGGGTAATAACAAGCACCACCATGTCACTTATAATGCTAAACCCATGAACAATATTGTTAATACCTGCTCCAGTATCTATAATTATGTAATCTGCATAGTATTCAAGGAGAGATAAATTTTGTATCACAAACTTGAGTTGTTCTTTTGATAAATCTATCAGTTTATTTATTCCGTTTCCTCCAGATATAAACTGCAGATTCTCCGGTCCGTCTGTCAATATTTCCAGGATGTTTTTACGCTGGTCAACAACATCTTCAATAGTATATTCAGGAATAAGCCCCAATTCGATTTCGACATTGGCCAGGCCAATGTCTGCATCAAATATTATTACTTTAAAACCTGCTTGAGAAAGGCAAATTCCTAAATTCACACTAAAGCTTGTTTTACCCACGCCTCCTTTGCCACTGGTCACTGTAATAATTTTCGCCTTTTTTATATTTTTTTTGTCTTGCACTAACCTCCTCAAAGATTCAGCCTGATCCATGTTTTTATCTCCTTAAAAGCGCATTTACATATTGTTTTGGATTAAAAACCATAATATCATCGGGAACCCTCTGACCATTAGTAACATAGGAAATCTTCTTACCAGTTGAAAAACATATATTAATTATACCACCAATACTTGCAGTTTCATCCTGTTTGGTAAATAATATTGTAAAATCATCTATAAAGTCATATCTATTTACTATATCTATTAAATCCCTATCTTTAGCTGTAAGACTTAAAACAAGATAAATCTTGGACATTTTGGATATCTTCAAAAGGGATTTTATTTCGTCAAGTTGATATTCATTTTTATGATTTCTCCCGGCAGTATCAATTAAAACAACATCATAATCTTTTAGTTCTTTTATGGCTGAGGTATATTCTAAAGGGCTGTTTATAACTGTTGTTGGTATACCGAGTATATCACCATATTTTTTCAACTGCTCTACAGCTGCAATACGATATGTGTCCATGGTCAATAATGCAACCCTGCATTTTTCTTTAAGTACCAAATTTGCAGCCAATTTAGCAATAGTTGTTGTCTTACCAACACCAGTGGGACCTATAAATAATACCGTGGTTGGCCTTGTCTCTATTTTTATCAAATCTGGTTGTCCTAATATTCCAAGCATTATGTCACTAATTTTATCCACATATAATTCATCGTCATCAAAATTTACATCGTTTTTTATCAATTCTATAACCTTATCGGATATACCCTCTTCTTTCAGTTTTTGAACTAAAATGTGGTCTGAAACAGATTTGTCGCCATTTTTCGAGCTGCTTATAAGCAAATCTTGAAGTTCATTTATTTTGAATTCCAGTTTTTTAATGTTAAGCTCATCATTAAACCTTGTTTTACTTTTATCCTCATCGACAGCAGCAATTACCTCAAAAACTGGCTTTGAAAAATAACCTTTAAGTCCCCTTTTTCTGACCCTTTGCGAGGAAAGTATTACTGCATCTTTTCCAAGATCTTCTTTAATCATGCTAAATGCCTTCTGCATGTCCTCGGCAATATATTTTTTAACCTTCATTTTAAACCCTCACTGTTCCAATAATGTTTAACTGAACATCCGGTATCAATTCATTATAAGACAAGACAACCAGTTCTGGTATTGCCTGTTCAGTAATTCTTTTTAACTCAAAGCGCACTATAGGTTGCGATAATATTATAGGTTGTCCACCATAAGCATTAAATTTAGAAATTTCTCTAGATATAGATTTCAAAAGGTTATTGATAAACTCTGGTTCAAGATTTATTACCAATCCCCTATCCATCTGTTGAATGGAATTCAAAATCTTATTCTCTATAGCCTGATCAACAACCAAAACGTTTATTTTTCCATTCTCTGCATAAAGTGAGGTTATATATCTTGCCATAGACTGTCTTACATATTCAGTTAATATATCGCAATCCCTGCTCAAATTGACATTGTCAGAAATTGATTCAAGAATTGTCGTCAGATCCCTTATAGATAAACCTTCCCTCAAGAGATTGCTTAAAATTTTTTGCAGTTCTCCCAGAGTAATCACTTTTGGTATTAACTCATCAATTAGAGCTTTATTGGTTTCTTTTATATTATCAATAAGAGTCTGTACATCCTGCCTGGAAAGTATCTCATAAGCATATTTACGCAAAATTGACGTCAGATGCGTGGCAATAATTGAAGAAGGATCAACCACTGTATATCCTGATGCTTCAGCTTTTTCTCTATTATTTTCGTCAATCCAGACAGCTGGCAGACCAAAAGCCGGCTCTTTTGTAGGAATACCCTCAATCTCTATCTCCCCTCCAGGGTTCATAGCCAGATAACGTCCAAAAATAATTTCTCCCCGTGCTACCTCAATCCCTTTCAATTTAATTATATACTGGTTTGACTTTAAATGAATATTATCTCTGAGCCTTATCATCGGAACAATTATTCCTAATTCAATAGCTAGTTGCCTTCTAATCATTACTATTCTATCCAGGAGATCCCCTCCTTGATTTGAATCTGCCAGAGGTATAATACCATAACCAAACTCTATTTCAATTGGATCTACTTGAAGTAAAGAAAGTACATTTTCGGGTTTTTTAATTTCATCAGATTTTTTTAATGCAAGCGATTCATCAGTCTTCTCCTCTCCTCGAGCAACATACATAGTATAACCCAAATAGCCAATAATACCACTCATTACAAACATAGGAATTTTGGGAATTGATGGCATTAAGCCAAAAACAGCCAAAGTTATAGAACTTAACATAAGCACAACCGGCTGTTTTGACATTTGTTTTATTATATCCTCGCCCAAATCTGTAATTGCAGATGATTTTGTAACAAGAATTCCTGAGGATGTAGAAATCAAAAGAGCAGGTATCTGACTAACAAGACCGTCACCAACAGTTAAAATTGTATAAGTAGCAAAAGCTTGATCTATACTCATACCCTTCTGAACCATTCCAATAATAAGCCCTGCTACAATATCAATTATAACTATGATTAAACCAACAATTGAGTCTCCTCTTATGAACTTGCTTGCACCATCCATAGCCCCATAAAAATCTGCTTCTTCCTGAATTAAGGCTCTGCGTTTTTTTGCTTCCTGATCATCTATTAAACCAGAATTCAAATCAGCATCTACAGCCATTTGTTTACCTGGCATGGCATCCAGAGTAAATCTTGCAGCAACCTCAGAAACTCTTTCTGCACCACGTGTAATAACAATGAACTGAATAAGAAAAATTATTAAGAAAATTATTAATCCGACCGCAAAATTACCACCAACCACAAAATTACCGAAAGCAGTTATTACGCTGCCTGCATTCCCGGTCAGTAGTATTAATCTTGTAGTAGAGACATTCAAACCGAGTCTCAAAAGTGTGGTTAGTAAAAGCAATGATGGGAAGACTGAAAATTCATTAAAATTATGAGCATAAATAGATAATAATAATATGATAATTGATATAGCTATATTCATTGTCAATAATATATCAAGCAAAAATGTCGGTATCGGTACTACAATCATGACTATGATACCTAAAGCAAATATGCTTACGATAACATTTCCTATTTTCATCAAATCACCCACTCATTTTTTAAGACTATATACAAATGCAAGTATTTCTGCTATCGCCTTATAAAGTTCAGGAGGAATTTCTTCTCCAATCTCTGTTTTTTCATAAAGCAAATGTGCCAGTTCAATATTTTCAACTATAGGTATATGGTTCTCCTCTGCTACTTTTTTAATTTTCAATGCCAGATCATTTATACCTTTGCCTACAACAATCGGTGCGCTATTTTTTAATTCATCATACATCAAAGCAACTGCTATATGAGTTGGGTTTGTGATAACAACCTCTGCTTTCTTTATGTCCTCCATCATTCTCCTTGTAGAAATTTTCCTCTGAGCTTCCCTGATTCGAGATTTTGTCTGGGGGTTACCTTCAGTTTCTTTAAACTCCTCTTTAACCTCTTCTTTAGACATACGAATACTCTGTTCAAAATCCCAACGCTGATAAAAATAATCGGCTATACCTATCACAATCAGGGCCAGGCCAGCTTCCAAACCAATATCTAATATTGAATTATTGATAAATTTAAATATTTGAGATATTCCCATGTCAAGAACATTATAAAATTGAAAGTAATTTTTTGCCAAATATGTATACACCACGTAACCGACCAATACAATTTTTAATAAGGATTTAGCGAATTCTGCCACAGCTTTTTTAGAAAATATCCGCTTAAATCCCTCTACAGGATTAATCTTATTTAGATTGAAGCTTAAAGAATTAGTAGAAAAAATGAACCCGGATTGAAAAATATTTAATGCAATTCCTATCAAAGAAACAATTAGTGCCAGAGGCAGAGTGAGACTTATAATCTTTATAAAAGCATATACAAATATATTGCTGATGCCGATTTTTGTAAAATCCTGCACCGGGTTCTGTAACCTATTGAAAAAAAATCTTAAGGTTTCATTTATACCATTTATCATGTAGCCTGATAACAAATAAAACGATAAGAACCCAGCTAACAATGTAAACCCCATAGTTAAATCGCGGCTATTAAATGTCTGCCCTTTTTTCCTGAGATCTTCTCTTTTTTTAGGCGAAGCAGGCTCAGTTTTTTCCTCGTCAGCAAAAAGCTGCAGATTATATTTTAAGGGCATTAAATATTTCCCCCAATTATTTTCATGATATTGTAGATGCCATCGAAACTCTTATTAAATAAAGAATCCAGTGAAAATATGTACATCGGAAGTACAATAATCATAATTATAATACCTATCAATACCCTCAATGGCATTCCAACCATAAAAACATTCATTTGTGGTACAGTTCGCGATAATATACCCAGTGCTATATCTGTAAGCAGTACTGTAATCACAACAGGTGCACTCAATTTAAAACCAATCACAAAAATTTGAGTAAAGATATTAATGCTAAACTGAAGAAAATTCTCATCTATATTCAATATCCCAACAGGCAAAAGGTTATAGCTGTCAAATACAGCACTGATGAAATAATAATGTCCATTAATCAAAAGAAAAATTAATATACTAAGTATATATATGAAATTACCCATAATTGGAACCTGAATATTGTTCTGTATATCAAGTACATTAACAATGCCAAATCCCATTGACATATCAATTAGCTCTCCAGCAATATAGAGCGCATTGAAAAAAAGATAGCTGACAAAACCTATTATTAATCCAATTAAAAACTCTTTTATTAAAATAAACGATAATGCCGCCATGTTATAATCAATGGAGGCAGGAGATATTATATTTGCAATAATTATGGTAATATACAGTGTTATTCCTATCTTAACAACATAAGGAATCTCTTTCCTGCTAAAAATAGGGTTCAAAATGGTTATACCTATCACCCTCGAGAATAATATAAGAAAATTTATAAATGTTGGAAGAATTAAGCTATCATTCAATTTAACCACCTATCGTATGAATTGTGGCAAACTATTAAATAAATCACTGGTGTATCCTGCAACTATATTCAACATCCATGGACCCAATAAAATTAAAGTAAAAATTACTGCGAGTATTTTGGGGATAAAAGTCATTGTCTGTTCCTGTATTTGTGTAGTAGCTTGAATAATGCTGATTAAAAGGCCAACAACTAAAGTAATTATAAGGACTGGAGCGCTTAATTCCAGAAATACATAAAGCGCCTGCTTACCGATATCCATTATAAATTCCTGGCTCAAAGTTTCACATCCTCTCAGTTAAAACTTACAACTAAAGATTTCACAATCATATCCCATCCATCAACTAAAATAAAAAGCAATATTTTAAACGGTAGAGAAATCATAACAGGAGGTAACATAAACATGCCCATTGACATAAGTATACTTGATACTACCATATCAATTACTAAAAATGGCATATATATAAGAAATCCCATTTCAAAAGCTGTTTTTATTTCACTTATTGCAAAGGCTGGAACAACCACTCTAAGGGGCAAATCATCTATGCCTGTATGATTCGACTCTTTTGAAAGATTTAAAAATAAATTTAAATCGCTTGTTCTTGTTTGTTTTAACATAAAGTCACGTATTGGTTTTATACCCTGTTCTAATGCTTGCTCTTCAGATATTTCTCCATTTATGTACGGTTGAATTGCATTGTCATTTATCTGACTCATTACTGGTGACATAATATAAAGAGTCAAAAATAAAGCCAATCCTATCAGTACTTGATTTGGAGGTATCTGTTGAGTTCCAAGGGCACTTCTTGTAAAAGATAGAACTATAATGATTCTAGTAAATGATGTAAGCATTATAAGTATCGAAGGGGATAATGTAATTATTGTGAGAATCAATATAATATAGAGCGATGGCGCAAGACCAGAGGAAGTGCCGGGATTTATACTTATATTAACATTTGGTAGTATATTGTTCTGCATTCATTTTCACCTACAATGTTATTTTTTACCTTTTATATATTTATTTAAGATTTTTTTAAAACTTTCCAGTGTTGTGTTTTTTGAATCTTCGATGAAATCTCCTATTTCAGAATAATCATCAATCAGCTTAACGTCATTATTGGTAACACCAATTAAATAAAAGTATTTATCTACTCTCACTAAAATAATGTATTTATCCCTACCAATTATATATCTATCAACCACCTTAATATAACGTGTCTTATTCATAGAAACTGTAAAAGAAGCAAAATATCGAGTTATATAGTAAGCCATAGCAATTACCAGGAAGAAAACAAACAAAAACCATAAAAACTGTACTATGCTCATAGTCATTTTACCCTATAATCTTTTTTACTGCCTCTATTACTCTTTCAGCCTGAAAAGGCTTTACTATGAAGTCCCTTGCCCCGGCCTGTATCGCTTCTATAACCATAGCTTGCTGCCCCATTGCTGAACACATAATAATTTTGGCATTGGGATCTACCTTCCTTATTTCTTTGACAGCCTGTATACCATCTACCTCTGGCATGGTTATATCCATAATTACTAAATCGGGATTAAGTTCCTGAAATTTATCCAGCGCAGTAGCACCGTTATCGGCTTCGCCTACAACTGTATACCCATTTTTAGTCAATATATCTCTAATCATCATTCGCATAAATGCTGCATCATCAACTATCATTATATTTTTGCCCATATTATTCCTCCATATCTTTATAAGAATTTATTAGTTCGTTTTTATCATTTTTAATAATATCAGTTACTCTAACACCAAAATTTTCATCTATTACTACCACCTCACCCTTTGCAATAATCTTGCCATTAACCAATATGTCTACAGGTTCTCCTGCAATTTTATCTAATTCTATAACTGAACCAGCACCTATTTCCAGAACTTCTTTGATTGTCTTTCTCGTCCTGCCAAGCTCTGCTGTTATTTCGAGTGGGACATCCATAATAAGGTTAATATTTGATATTGGGCCACTATGGGTCTCATCAAGGTCTTGAAATACCGCTGGTTTTACTCCAATTTTTTCTTGTCTATTTTTATTTTCCTCTGCGTATGTATGAGTTGGCCTTTCTACAATATTTGAATTCATTGTACTGTCATTTTTGGGGTTTGATTCACCCACGCTTGAGGTAAGACTGCTTACCAGTTCTCTTGCGAATTCTATCGGCATCAACTGCATAATTTTGCTATTTATTAAATTACCTACAACCATATCAAAAGAAATCTGTACTAATTTATCATGAGGAAGAGGAAGGTCTCCAGGTACTTCGGATGGAAAATCAACCATGAAAGCCTTCGGTGGGGAAATATTAATATCTTTTTTGAGTATAGTTGCCAGCGATGTTGAAGCAGACCCTATCATTTGATTCATAGCTTCGGATACCGCACTTAGCTGCATCTCGCCTATGGCCCCTTCTATATTAGTACCATCGCCACCCATCATTAGATCAGTTATAATCATTACATCTTTGACATCAAGTATCAAGAGGTTAAAACCTGTAACTCCTCTGGTATATTCAACAAGAATACCTACATAAGGAACCGGATAATTAGCCTTCAAATCATCCCATGTAACCACAGAAACCTTTGGAGTAGTAATGGAGACCCTATTTCTCAATAAGGTATATAGGGTAGTTGCAGACGTACCCATACTTATATTTCCAATCTCGCCCAGAACATCAACTTCAAAAGGGGTTAATTCCTGGGACTCTTTCAAATGACTATTCTCGGAAGATACCCCTTTTAGAAGGGCATCAATTTCTTCCTGAGATAGTAAATTCTCAGACATTTTGTTCTCCCCCTTCATATTGCCTCAATATTTTAACCGCCAGTTTTCCCTGCCTTTTACCTGGAATACCATTAAACATTTTTTTATCCTCAACATATACATCTACTCCATTTGCAACACTGCTTTTTAGCTGTATTACATCACCAGGTACCAGATCTATTATGTCAGACACCCTTAACTCCGCTTTGCCAAGTACCCCAATTAATGTAACATAAGTAGACTTTAATCTTTTTTCGATATTTTTTACATCCTGCCTATTTATTTGTGTATTAGGGGTTGAATACCAAAATCTGGTGCTTAGTTTTGATATTATAGGTTCGATTACTATGTGAGGAATACATACAATCATATATCCTTCATTCTTACCAATTTTTATGTTCATTGTAAGCAGAGCAACCGTCTCATTAGAAACTGCTATTTGAGCAAATTGGGCATTTGTCTCTATTTTTTGCAATGTTGGTTTTAAATCAAGAAAGTTTGACCATGGCTCTTTTAGATAATTTACCATTTCCTTTATTATCTGCTCCATTAAAATCAGTTCGATCTCAGTGAAATTTCTGGAACTGTAATCTCCTTGTCCACTACCACCCAAAATTCTATCAATCAAACTATATGCTGTATTCCCATAAAATCCAATTATTATAGAACCATTTAACGGCGAAAAATCAACAATACCAAGTATCATTGAATTGGTAATAGAGTTATTAAACTCATAATAAGTCAATTGTTCAGAGGAAATAACCTCTATTTGAACCATTGTCCTTAAATAACCAGAAAGAAATGTAGCCACAGAACGAGAAAATTCATCGAATATCATCTGAAGAGTTCTTAGATGCTCTTTTGAAAACTTATTCGGTCTCCTAAAATCATAGGTTTTGACTTCAATCTTTTTTTCATCTTTTTCCATCTGGTTGGCATCCAATTCACCACGGTTTAGAGCATTTAATAAGGCATCTATTTCCTGCTGGCTCATTACATCAGACATATTCTCACCACTTCCTATTGCACAACGAAATCAGTAAAATATACATTTGTAATAGCCTTTGTATCGAAAAGCTGAACTAATTTATTAACCAGTTTTTGTCTTAATTTATCCTGGCCTTCAGCACCGTCAATTTCTTCTGCAGTTGAATCCCTTAAGGTAGAGTAAATTTCATCTCTCATCTCTGCGTTTCTTTTATTTAACTCCGTAATAAGTGACTTATCGTTTAATTCGATCTGAATATCCACCTTTATATATCTTCTACTTCCTTTAAGATTGGTTATAAAAGAATCACCTGGAGAATAATATATCACGTTTTTTACCTCCTGGGAAGATGGCGTATTATTATTCATTACAAAGAAATATAGATAAGCCGCTATACCAGAAACAATAATTATTAATATAACAAGCAGTATATTTACGATATTTTTCATTTTCATTCCCCCTTCTATTATTCATCGTTGGGGCTGCCTATAATAATTATATCTACCCGTCTATTTTTTGACCTGCCTTCGACTGTATTGTTATCCGCAACAGGATGATACTCACCATAGCCAACAGCAGACAACATTGGTGGATTCATATTCAATTTTTCAATAAAATACCTGACTACATTTGTAGCCCTGGCTGTGGAAAGTTCCCAATTTGATGGGAATTTCTCATTGTGAATTGGGACATTGTCGGTATGTCCCTCTACTCGTATTGGTTTATTGGCCTTCTTAATAATTTCACCTACATTATTCAAAATTACCTCAGCCTGTGGCTTAATGTCAGCTTTTCCTGTATCAAATAACGCGGTATCTAAGAATCTAATCAATATCCCTCTTTCATCTATAGAGACCTGGATAGAATTATTTAAATTGCTCTGCTCAATATATTCCTTTACATCCTGATAAACATTGGCAATATCCTCAAAATCAGTATCTGTTGCAGCGATATTTGACCCGGCGCTTCCCTGTGTTTCCAACTGCACATTGGTTTCCTGAAGTGCTTGTCCTTCTTTTACTATGCCAAGATAACCCTGAAGTGATTGAATAAGTGCCTGATATTTATTTATGTCTATGGTTGATAGCGAAAAAATCATAACAAAGAAAGTTAGGAGCAGAGACATCAAATCAGCGTATGTGTTCATCCACTCCTTTGAATCCTGGGGCCCATCATCACTGTTAGAACGTCTACCCCTTCGTGACATTATACTCACCTTCCTGGACTGTATTTATTTTTCTGTCATATGATTCTCTTACCCTGGGGGCCAGGAATGCTTTTAATTTTTCCTCTATAATCCTTGGGTTTTCACCGGATTGTATGGAAAGTATGCCCTCCAGCATCAACTCTTTCTGTAAGGTTTCTTCTTTTGTCAAATACGCCAGTTTCCTCGCCATAGGAAGAAATATGAGATAAGCCATTAAAGAACCATAAAACGTTGTAATCAGGGCAACAGCCATACCCGGCCCGACCTTTGAAGGGTCATTTAGATTTTTAAGCATATTTATAAGTCCTATTAATGTACCTATCATCCCAAATGCAGGAGCGAATGTGGCAAAAGTCTCAAATACCCCTTGACTCTGCTTATGTCTATCCTCTAAAAAATCCAGTTCTGTTTCCATAATATTTCGTATAAGGTCTGGGTCTGTACCATCAACAACCAGTAAAATACCTTTTTTTAAATAAGGATCTTCCAAGTTCTCTGCTATGTCCTCTAAAGCAAGAAGACCTTCTCTCCGTGCTGTGTTGGCAAGTGACACAATCTGTTTTATTATTTCACCATTATCAGTAGGTTTGTTAAAAAATATAAACCTCATAACCTTAAAAGAATCTAACACCTTACTCAGCGGATAGGAAATCAATGTACTGGCAATTGTTCCGCCTACAGTTATCATAACAGATGGAATATCTATGTATGTAGATAGTGGACCATTTAATAGAATTGAGATTATTATTAATGCTATTCCTGATATCATTCCTACAAATGATGCTATGTCCATGATATCACCTCACTTGTTTTCACAGTCAATGCCCTTATATATCCGTTGCTTATAATTTATAACCCTGTTAATGACCTCATCTATTGGTTCTAAGACTATATGCTTATGTCCATTTGTCAAAGTAATTACAGTATCAGGTGTAGACTCCATGTATTCTATCATCTCGGCATTAAGCACAAACTCTATACCATTTAACCTGGTAAGACGTATCAAATGAAATCCCTTCTTTTCTATTTTATGTAAACCAGGAGGGAGATCCCTCCTGGCATATCAGCTTTATCTCTTCATATTGACAAGTTCCTGCAATAATTCATCAGAGGCAGTAATAATCCTTGCATTTGCCTGGAATCCCCTTTGTGCTATTATCATATTTGTAAACTCTTGTGATAGGTCTACATTCGACATTTCAAGAGTCCCTGGATTTATTACTCCGAGTCCTCTTCCACCGGCCTGGCCAATTTCTGGATTTCCAGAATTGTTAGTATCTAAATAAAGGTTATCTCCAATCTTTTGAAGGCCACCCTCATTGGCAAAATCTGCAATAGCTAAGACACCAAGCAGCTGTCTGCCGCCGTTATCATATGTGCCAACCACCCTGCCATACTGGTCAATGGTAAAGCTCTCCAGCGTCCCAGCCGCATAGCCATCCTTATCCACAGCCTTAGCAGTTGTATCACCGGCAAACATGGTAAAATTGTTAGTTGGGAAGGATATTGTAATGTTTTGAGCTGCTGCACCATTATTATATGTTATTCCACTTATTGGCAATGTCATGATACCATCTTCTCCTTCTGCAGGTATACCATCTGTGTCAGTGAGCTTTCCATTTGCATCAAATGTAAATGGAATAGTAGAAGTAGGTAAACCCCCTGTTATTGAAGAATCAGTTGAAGTTACATTAACGTCCCAGGTGTTTGAGCCAGTACGAGTAAAATGCAAAGTTAATATATGTTCATTCCCCAGTGAATCATATATGGATACATTATATGGAATCTCATTGCCAGGATCAGTATCAGGCGTCCCTGCATCCAGGTTGCCACCCATGATTATATTAGAGGTAGCCTGCGCATCCAGTGTTAATTTATTAAAAAGATTCAAAGATGTGGGCTCTACTGCTGTATCATAATTTTCATTTTCATCAGCAGGCCATCCAAGGACCATATAGCCCGATGCATTTACAAGGTTGCCGGCGGTATCTATGCCAAAATTCCCTGCCCTGGTAAAGTACCGTCCACTGTTGTCGCCAACCATGAAAAAGCCATTTCCGCTTATGGATAAATCAAGTGGATTATCTGTCCTCTGTGAACTTCCGTTTGTAAACAGATTATCTATCGATGCAACAGCAATACCAAGGCCAATCTGCTGTGGATTTGTACCTCCCCTTCCCTCTTGAGGACCTGTAGCACCACGCAAAGTCTGACTGAATACATCTTTAAAGGTAATTCGTGCTGTTTTATAGCCAGGAGTGTTGACATTGGCAATATTATTCCCAATAACATCCATCATGGCCTGATGGGACTTTAAACCAGAAATTGCGGAAAACATCGAACGCATCATAACAATTACCCCTTTCCTTAAGGCGCTGTGGCAGATCCTTCAGCAAGTCCAGATCCAAGCCTCCCATAAAGGGTCCAGCTATATTATTACAGCGCCGTCTATATTAGTAAATACATTTTCTCTTAAATGCTTCTCATCCACTGCAGTAATAACCGTACCCGTCTTTATGTTTACTATAAAGGCACGATTATTCATGAGCACAAGGGAATTTCTTATTCCCTTTTCCTGGGCTTTTTTAACAGCGGAGCCCAGTTTATCGAGATCTTCCCGCGAAAGCTCTATTCGCCTATTCTCTAACCTCTCGCTGGCATGTTTTGAAAACTTAAGCTCTTCATCTAAAAGCCTTTTAAAATCAGCGGTTTGATTTGTTATTTTTCTATCTTCGACAGATTTAATAAGCTGTTCTGGCAAAATTTTGTTTACAACCATCTGGTTCACCTCAATCCGCAGGTGCAACTGTTAAGACATTCTCCACCGGAATGTCAATGCCATTTACAATGATATACGTGTTTCCTTTATCAACTCTGATTCCTTGAACTATACCGGCTATGGTTTCCTGACCTTGAGGTGATAACGCTGAGATGCTTTTCCCCATAAGGTCTAAGGCCTTTAATTGATTGACACCAGCATATACATTCTGTATGCCCTCCAGTGTACTGAATTGAGCTATCTGCGCTATGAATTCTCTATCATTCATCGGTTGCAATGGGTCCTGATTTTTTAATTCAGTAACAAGCAAATTCAGGAAAGCCTCATTATCAAGAATATCTTTCCCGCCAACTTCACTCGTAGGAGCTAACAGGAAATTATCTGTATTCATATTAACTGGCTGCAAGAATATCACCTCACACAATACAATCTACATGGTCTTTATCAACATATGAATAAAATTCATAGTTTTCATATACTTTAACATTATCTGCAAAGATGAACTGTTGCCGTCTGCCTTGATCGTGGCGCTGGCCGTTGTTGAAAAATCCTCCACTGTCAACAGATACTGTCAAGTTGTCTACATGCATACCCTGCTGATCTAATGAATCTTTGAGTTGATTAATATTCGCCTCAATTATATTTTTTACATCATGATTTTGTGCTGTTATTTTTGCCGTTACAACATTTTTATCTACTATCACCTGCATGATAAGTTTTCCAAGGCTCGGTGGTTTCAAGCTTATCAAGGCTTCGCTCTTTTCCTTTTCTTTTATTAAGACCCTTGTGCCATCTATAATCTGCTTGAAAATCTCATCAATTTCAGGTTTTGAGTGTAAACCCTTGATATCTGTAACTCCGTTATCCATTAACGTATTATTGTCAAAAATTTTTAAAGAAGTGTCCATCAAATTCATATCATTTTTCTCAATTTGGCCTTGTTTCAATAACTTTGTTATTTTTAAACCATCAGTATCATTTTGTTTATTGCTTAAATTAATCTGTTTTCCTTCTTCACCTTTTTCCATAATCGATGAAATGATTTTTTTATCATTTGGATAATCCACTTTTTTTCCATCAGTTTCTTTTGTTAGTCCTAATTCACCAACCATAATACTATCTGTTTTATCTAAATTAGTTTGAATTGCTTTTTCCACTTTAGTTATTTCAACCATTTCTTTGCCATTTATAATATGCTCGGAATACAGGCTTTTAACTTCAACCTCATCCATATCTACTAAGGACTGATTAAGTAAGGGTTCGACAGATTCTAATAATAAAGAGGCATCACGACTTGTAAATTCCACTGGAACATTTTGCTGCAATATTGTATCTTTACTATCTTCAATAACCTGATTCATATCATCCTGTAAAAGCAATGGAGGATTGACTGAAATCAATAACGCAATTAGTGGATTTATTTCTTCCTTAATCTGAACTCCTTTTAACAGGTTATCCAGGGTCAGCTTAAATTCCTCGTCAGAAACTTCACCACCTTTCAGTTTATTTTCGGTTAATGGAATATTGACAGAATTTACTCCCTGCATCACTGCATTCACATACTCACCTCCTTTCAATGACCTTATTGAATAGGGGCAAGAACCCCTGTTATCCTTGCAGCTTGAGTAGGATCCATATTGTTCAAAATAGCTGCAGCCTGCTCTGTACCCATATTCTTTAATATTTGAGCTGTCAAATTGTCATTATTGAGTTTGCTTAAAGCATCAGCTGCAGATTTTGGATCCATCTTACCATACAGGCTGGAAAGTTTTTTTATATCGTCAAACTGAGGTTTTAATACGTTGTTTATTTCATCCAATTTATTATTTATATCAATTTCTCTCTGTTCAAGTTCAGTTTCTTTTTTACTGAGTTCCAACTCTCTCTGCTGCAGCTGACTTTCCAGAGCATTTAATGATGTCTCACGTTCTTTTAATTGATTTTCTCTTTTAACTATAGGATCTTCTATAGCATTTTGTTCTGGTTGAACAATAATATTATTTATTAATGGTATCCTGTTTAATAAATTCCAGACCAGATTGGGGGGCTTGGCAAAAAAACCGTAGTATACTAATATCCCAATCATGACAAATATAATAAATAAAGGAATAAGTATAAGTAATTTATTTCTTCTTGGCACAGATTCATCCTTTTCTGCCATTATTATCCACCTGCCTGAAATGATTGGTCAATGCAAGGTCATCCATCAATGAGTACTCTTCCTTCTGCATCTCTATCACATGCTGTTGTAGCTTTGTACTTTTCATTTTCTCCAGAGCGTCAACCATTTTTTTAAGCCTCAAATACTCGACCTGCAGTTTTTTCACCACATCCATCTGTTCAGCTTTTCTTTTTTCCAGTCTCCTTAATCTTATACTGAGATTTGCAATATAATCTTTATAAAAATTATAATTCCATAATTTCAGTTCCAGTCCATTATCTTCATCATAAAAAGTTGAATAGTAGTCAATTTCTTTTATCAAATTTACAATCATTGTTTCGATACTCTTTAACTTGTTCATTTGAGCTACCAATTTTTCTTTTTTCATATCCCTTTCCTGTTTTTTAATTTTAAGCAATGATTCCAATCTAAACTTAAATTTTTTCATATTCAACTCTCTTTATTCAGAAACTAAAGTCTTCAACAAGTTTAATGTTGTATCAAAATCGAATTTTTCTTCTATATCCTGCTTTAGAAAGTTATTTATGTTATCATGAAGATATATTGCTCTATCAATCCTTTTATTGGAACCGCTGTTGTACATACCTATATTTATTAAGTCTTCTGTTTCTTTATATACTGCCATATAATCTTTGATCTCGGCAGCAATTCTTTTATGTTCCTCTGTTATTACATCATTCATCACCCTGCTTACACTACCCAGCACATCAATCGCAGGGTAATGATTCTGACCGGCCATCTGTCTTGATAATACTATATGGCCATCAAGAATACTCCTGCATGCATCCGTTATTGGTTCATTTAAATCATCACCATCTACCAGCACGGTATAAAATCCAGTTATGGAGCCTCTCTTGAGATTTCCAGCTCGTTCAAGAAGTTTTGGGAGGCTGGAAAATACAGAAGGGGTATATCCTCTTGATACAGGCGGCTCACCAATGGCCAGGCCGACCTCTCGCTGTGCCATAGCAAACCTTGTAACCGAATCCATCATAAAAAGTACATCAAATCCTTTGTCACGGAAAAACTCAGCAATCGCCGTAGCTACATAAGCACCTTTAATCCTTATTAGCGCAGGTTCATCTGATGTAGCCACTACCACAACAGACTTTTTTAAACCTTCCTCACCAAGGTCCTTTTCAATAAAATCCCTTACCTCTCTGCCTCTTTCACCTACAAGTGCAATCACATTTATATCAGCTTTTGTATTCCTGGCCATCATACCCAAAAGTGTACTTTTACCCACGCCGCTTCCGGCAAATATACCTATCCTCTGTCCCTTACCAACAGTAAGTAATCCGTCAATCGCCTTAATACCTACAGGAAGAGGATTAATAATTCTTTCTCTTTCCAGCGGATGCGGAGCACGGTTTTGTATTGGATAATATTTTTCGTAAACAATATCTCCTCTACCATCCATAGGAATACCAAGGCCGTCCAAAACCCTTCCCAGCATATCCTCGCTCACGCCTACTGTAAGTGGTATATTCCTGGCTATAACCTCTGAACCCGGGCCAATACCGTCCATGTCTCCCAGAGGCATAAGTATAGTATTACCGTCTTTAAACCCTACCACTTCAGCGGAAATAGATTGTTTGCTGTTTAAAGAATATATATCGCAAACATCACCAATCTTGGCTGCTGGGCCGCGTGAAATTATTGTAAGACCTACGATATCTCTTATAATACCTTTAGCTGTATAAAAACTGACGTTTTCCAATGTCTTAAAATATTTATCCAGTTCTATCATTTCTTAAAACCTCTATCAGGGTGCTTCTGATATTTTTTACTATATTAACCATGGAATAATCTATTAACCCATTGGGTGTTTCAATAATAAAATCTCCTTTAGAAAGTTTATATTCCGGAATGATATTTATTTTCTCCTTAAACTGTTCCCTTAATATTGACAAATGTTCTATATCTTCATAATTAACTCTGATATTTATGTCTTTAGTATTATTTAGTTCTCTTAAGGCTTCAATCACTCTCTTTGATATGGATTCTTGAAGATTTGTAGCATCTTCATAAAATACCTTCTCGCAAATTTTTATAACAAGGTTTATAATATCCTCTTCAAGAGTTTCGCATAAGTGTGACTTTTCTTTTATGATCTCATCTTTTATACTATTGATTTCTTCTAACTTTTTTTCAAAACTCAGCGTAGCTTCTTTTTTACCGTCTATATAACCCTGTAACTTGCCCTCTTTATATGCAGCCTCTTTTATTTTTGCAGCCTCCTGATTTGCCATTTCCAGTATATCCTTTTTTTCTTTTTCCATTTTTATCATGAAATCTTCATACTGTTTTTTTAGGTCAATATGCAAATCTTCACTATCAACCGTTTTTGATATTTTTTCAGCAGGCTTTTGGACATAAAGTGGTAATACAGCCAGATTGTATCCATCAGCTATAACTATCTGGTTTTCCTTAAATACTTTAGACAATTATCTCGTCACCTCCGCCTCTTGAGATAATAATCTCACCAGCATCTTCCAGGGAACGTATTATATTTACAATCCTCTGCTGGGCATCCTCCACATCCTTAAGACGTACAGGCCCCATATATTGAATATCTTCTTGTATCATTTCCGACATCCTCTTTGACATATTGCTGTATAATACCTTTGCAACCTCTTCACTTGCTCCTTTTAAGGCCAAAGCAAGGTCGTGGTTGTCAACTTCTCGCAATACTCGCTGAATTGACCTGTTATCAAGTATTACAATATCCTCAAAGACAAACATACGCTTTTTAATTTCCTCAGCCAGCTCAACATCATTTATTTCTAGACTATCCAAAATATTCTTCTCTGTCCCCCTGTCAGAAGCATTTAATATATCCACAATTGTTTGTATTCCTCCTGCTGCAGTATAATCCTGAGATACCAGGGTAGACAGTTTTTTCTCAAGTATTCGTTCTACTTCTTTGATTACTTCCGGAGATGTACTGCTTAATTTTGCTATTCTTTTAGCAACGTCTACCTGTTTATCCTGTGGTAGGGATGAAAGGATAATAGCCGCCTGTTCCGGTTTCAAGTAAGACAATACTAACGCTATGGTTTGTGGATGTTCATTTTGTATAAAGTTCAAAACCTGTGCAGGATCAGCTTTTCTCGCAAAATCAAATGGTTTGACCTGCAGACTTGTAGTAAGACTGTTGATTATTTCAATAGCCCGTTGTGTACCCAGAGCTTTTTCCAGTACTTCCTTTGCGTATTCAATACCACCTTCGGATATGTATTCCTGAGCTACACAAAGTTGATAAAACTCATCTATTATCTTATTTTTATCTTCGGAGGTTACAGTATTTATATTCGCAATTTCCAGTGTCAGCTCCTCAATCTCATCATCCCTTAAATGCCTCATCACCTGAGCGGATATCTCCGGGCCCAACGCTATAAAGAGCATTGCAGCCTTTTCCTTACCACTCAAACCGGTTTTTACCCTTGCCACTTACACCACTCCTACTCTTCATTAAGCCAGGTCCTAATTAGCTGAGCTACCACATCAGGCTTATGTTTTACTAATCTTTCAATTTGCTTCTTAGGATCATTCTCATCCTCTTTAACTACAATTTCCTCAATAGGTATCTGCTGTAAAGCAGGTGCAGCAGGTACAATCTCGCCACCCTTTCTTCTTATCAAAAGCCGCCTTATTATAACCAACCCACCAATTGCACATAGCGCTACCAAACCTAGAACCATGTACATTTGATTCTGCTCACTTCTCTGTCTTTGATCTAAAGCTTTTTGCATTTGTTCCTGAAGTGTGTTATCAAATGTTTGAGGCATAATTGAGATTTGCTGGTCTATGTCTCCTGTTAATCCCACTGCATTTTTAATAAGTCCCTTAATATTATCAATTGTACCACTGTCTATTTCAGAGCGGTTTATAGCTACAGACACAGATATCTTATCCGTATCTATCTGACCCTGGGCTTTGATAAATTCCTCTTTTATTTCATTTAATTCATAATTTATAGTTGTTGTTGTACTGTCAGAACTGGATGTATTATTACCGCCAGTTGGATACTGTGGAGGCACATTTTGAGGCGAACCAGCAGCCCCTCCAGTTTGTGTGCCAGTAGAACTTTCTTTTAGCTGCTGATAACTCCTTATAGCACTTTTCTCATTTATAACTTCACCGTTTTCATTTGAATTAGGTTCATATGTAGTGGTATCCGTCTTCTTATAATCAAAATCAATAGGAGCAGATATGCTTACAATAACATTGCCGGGTCCATAGATTTTTTCCAGCATACTCTGCAGATTTTTTTTAAAGGTTTCCTCTACATCACGTCTGAGTTTCATCTGACTATTTGCAGCACCAATTACAACGTTAGTATCATAAGATAATACCTCACCCCTGTTGTTAATCACTGTCACATTTTCAGGCTTCAGGCCAGGTATGCTTTTGGACACAAACTGAATAATACCATTTATCTGTTCCTGTGACAACTCTGCATTTGGTGAAAGGTCTACCCTCACAGCCGCAGTAGCAGGTTTTGCATCAGCATTGAGAGCCCATGGCTCTTCTTCGGGTATTGATAATACCACATAAGCATTTTCTATATTGTCCAAAGTTTTAATGGAACTTTCTATCTCTTTTTGCAAGAAGTAATTGTATCTCTTTTCTCTTTCCATATCAGTGGTAGCCATGCTGCCTTTAAATGCATCATCTATACTAAAGCCATCATCAAGTAAACCGCTGGAAGCAAGATCAATTCTAAGCTTGTCTCTATATTGTTTCGGAACATATATGGTAGTGCCCCCATTCTCCAGCTTATACGGAACTTTATACTGATTATCAAGGGCCTCAACTACCCTGCCCGCATCTGTAGTGCTCAAGCCGCTGAATAAAAGTACATATGAAGGTCTGCTTATAAAGTATACTAAAAGAATAACTCCAACCAACAACACAATAAATGATACCATTATCCTGGTTTTCTGTCCCTTATTTAAACCCGCCCAGAATTCATTAATTTTGTCAGTCATTTTTTTAAGACTTTCGGTCATTTATGCTCCGTCCTCTCAAACCTGCATTCTCATTATTTCCTGATAAGCCTCAAGTGCTTTATTGCGTATGGCTATGGTAAGTTCGAGTGCCAGATCCGCTTTTACACTGGCTAACATTACATCATGCAGTTGACTGACATTCCCAGTGCTTAAAAGTACATCATTTTTTAAAGCATCATCC
Source organism: Thermoanaerobacteraceae bacterium (assembly GCA_030016635.1). Classification (GTDB taxonomy): domain Bacteria; phylum Bacillota; class Thermoanaerobacteria; order Thermoanaerobacterales; family UBA4877; genus JASEJQ01. The sequence continues at coordinate 22,166 of JASEJQ010000037.1, forward strand.
TGGAGTTTGTTAACCTGATCTATAGCACCATTTAGTATATCAGCAAAACTTTTACCATCAGAAGAGGTATTTTGAGGAGCCGATACTCTTGTCCCATTTATTAAACTTATAGGATCAATCATTATAGGCATACCTCCTTTATCTTGCTAAATCCAAGGTCTTTAATAATATATTTTTCGTATCGTTTATAACCGTCATATTTGCTTCATATGCCCTGCTAGCAGAAATTAAGTCAACCATTTCCAATGCCACATCGACATTAGGATACTCAACATAACCGTCTGCCCGTGCATCTGGATGTCCCGGTTGATATACAAGTTTGAATGGGCTCGGGTCCTCTACAATTTTTCCCACCTCTACACCAGACGGTGAATTTACCTTTACCTGTTTGTCTAAAAGACTGGCAAAATTTTGTTTTTCAGTAAAAATTACTTCCTTTCTGCGATACGGCCCACCACTTGCTGTACGTGTAACATTAGCATTTGCTATATTATCAGCTATGATGTCCATCCTGAGCCTTTCAGCAGTCAACCCGCTGGCACTTACATTAATTGCATCAAATACTCCCATGATTAACCTCTCCCTTCATTGATGGATAACCTTATTCTCCTGTACTCATTACTTAGCTGCTGAATAAGGGAATTGTATAATAAAGTGTTTTGCGCAAGAAAAGCCATTTCTTTGTCAATATCGACATTATTCCCGTCCAGCCTTTGTGATGTACTATTATCTCTTACAATTATACCATTTTTTTCACTGCTTTCATATGTATCTATATGTGCATCGTCAGATTTATTTAATTTAAGAATAGCTGCATCATTGAAAACTTTTGAAAAATCTACATCAAATCTTTTATAATCTGGAGTGTCTACATTGGCAATGTTGTTAGCAATGAGTGAATTTCTAAGCCAATATGTATCCAAGGCACTTTTTATCAGGTTTAGTGAAGTGAAAAAGTTTTGATTCATTGTCTTTCCCCCTTTCTAAGCTTTCACTATATAATTCGACAGAAAATACAATTTTCCTTTTTGTAAAAAAAATACTTTCTATTTTCTGCTATGATAATACAATTTTTAACAAATTTCTACAATAGGTCTAAAGACTTAAAAAGGGAGTGTCGCAAAACACTATTTAAGTGTTAGCGGCACTCCCCTTTTTTGGATAA
>JASEJQ010000038.1 GCA_030016635.1 Thermoanaerobacteraceae bacterium
AAAGTTGCCTGCATAAGATCGTTTTATAATTTCTTATATAAAAAGTTAAAAGTTATTGATTATAACCCGGCGTCAGAATTAGAGTCGCCAAAAATTGGCCAGAGAAATCCTGTTTATCTTGAACTCGAGGAAAGCAAAAGATTACTGGATTCAATTAAAGGATCATTTTTTGAAAGAGATTATGCTATTATCACCCTATTTTTGAATTGCGGTTTAAGGTTATCAGAACTGGTAAGCATTAATATAAGCAGTATCAAAGGTGATACTTTAAGGGTAACTGGTAAAGGAAATAAAGAAAGGACTATATATTTAAATAGAGCCTGTATAAGTGCCATAAAAAATTATCTTGCAGTCCGTCCTGTAGACGGTGTTGCAGATAGAGATGCTTTATTTTTGAGTAAGCGGAAAAAAAGAATATCTCCTAAAACAGTACAATATATTGTGAAGAAATATATTAAAATGGCTGACCTTGATGAGAATAAATATTCTACCCATAAACTCAGGCATACGGCTGCTACCCTTATGTATAAATACGGCAAGGTAGATATACGTACATTGCAGAGTATTCTTGGACATAGTAATGTTTCAACAACACAAATATACACACATATTGATGAAGATATATTGAGGAAAGCTGTAAGTAAAAATCCTCTTTCCGATATTTAAAGCCAAACAAGAGTTTACATTTATAGCAGCTTATGATATACTTTTTCTGAAAGGAGTAGTTAACATATGGCTAAAAGAGTAAGTAAATCCAGTAAAGAGCTAAGTGAACCGCAGGAGAGAATTCTTGAATATATAAAAGAGTCTATAAAAGAAAAGGGATATCCTCCATCTGTACGTGAAGTGTGCAATGCACTCGGTTTTAACTCCACAGCTACAGTATATGACCACTTTAAATCTTTGGAGAGAAAGGGCTATATCAAAAGGGATAGTTCAAAACCCCGCGCTATAGAGGTTACAGATAGAAAAGTCTCTTTTGTGAGTCGTGAGGTAATAGAAGTACCTATTATTGGCAAAGTTTCTGCAGGAAATTCCATTCTTGCTGTAGAAAACATCGAGGAGTATTTCCCTCTACCTTTAGATTTTATACAGGGTGATTCAAAAGATGAAAAGTTTTTTATATTAAAGGTAAGAGGAGACAGCATGGTAAACGTTGGAATTTTAGATGGTGATTATGTGATTGTTCGTGAACAGGCATTTGCCTTTAATGGTGACATAATAGTGGCACTCTCGGGAGATAGTGCCACTGTAAAGAGGTATTATAAAGAAAAGGGTTATGTCAGACTGCAGCCAGAAAATCCTTATATGGATGCTATGATTTTTGAAAATGAGAGTGATGTAAAAATTCTTGGTAAAGTTATAGGTGTTATCAGAAGAATTTAAAGTTTATATTGTAATTAATTTTTCATCTATCATATTCTGAATGGCCAGAAGTATCCCTATAATGTAATGCTCTAAAGTAACTCCACCCTGTATATACAGAATATACGGTTCCCTTAATGGTGCGTCAGCACTTAATTCAATAGATGCACCATCAACAAATCCCCCGGAACTCATAATAATTTTATCTTCATAGCCCGGCATATCCCATGGCTCGGGTTTTACAAAACTATCTACAGGGTTTGATTTTTGTATACCCTGGCAGAATGATATAAGTTTTTTAGGATCATTTAATTTAACAGCCTGTATGATATCAGTTCTCTTGGCGTTAAAGGCAGGACTTACATCAAAACCGAGTTTTTCAAAAAGACGTGACGAAAATATCGCACCTTTAACGGCCTGGCCAACTACATGGGGCGCAAGAAAAAGTCCATGCAATATATTATGCGAATTGCCGAAGTTTGTCCCCATATGTTTACCCAGCCCGGGTGCTGTATACCTGTAAGAAATTTTCTCAATCAGGTCCTTCCTCCCCGCAATATATCCACCGCTAATAGCAAGACCTCCTCCTGGATTTTTAATAAGCGAACCAGCTATTATACCTGCACCTGCATCAGAAGGCTCTTTTTCTTCAACAAATTCACCATAGCAATTATCTACTGCACATATAACATCGTTCTTATATTCTTTAACTGACCGAATAGCCATTTCAAGTGAATCAATTTCAATTGATGGCCTCCATGAATAACCCTTAGACCTTTGAAACATTACAACTTTTGTTTTACTGTTTATGTTTTTTAATAGATTTTCAATATCAATAGTACCATCATCTCTTAATGCTATTTCTTTGTAAATTACATTATACTCCTTTAAACTTCCCTCTCCTACCCTACCATCTATTACAGTTTTCATGGTATCATATGGTACACCTGTAGCATAAATTAATTCGTCTCCTGGCCGTAACAATCCAAACAAAACAGTACTCAAGGCATGGGTACCAGATACAAAATTCGGTCTTACAATGGCATCCTCAGTATTAAATAAATATGAATAGATTTTATCTACAATGTCTCTGCTTATATCACCATATCCATAGCCTGTACTGAATATAAAGTGATTATAAGACAGCCTGGCCTTCTGCATGGCATGTATTACCTTCGCCTGATTTATAAAAACTGTATTATCTACCACTTTATAAATGTCATTAAGTCCATCCAGTGTATTTTCGGTAAGTTGTACTAATTTTCTATTTAACCCAAGTTCTTTTATTGCTTTGTCAGGAATAAATTGCATTCTTTTCCTCCTCATCAGTAATAAATATTGTCAGGAATATCTTCTTCTTCAATATATATAAGATCATTTCTCTCAATCGACGATTTTTTGTATATCCTCAATGCCTGATTCATAATAGATTTTTCAATAATATTTCTAACCAGTCTTGCGTTGCCTTCCTTTAATTTATTGTCACTCATGCATCTTATTAATAATCTATAAATTTTTCTTTTTGCTTTTGGTGTCAACCTATAATCCCTATCAGCTGTCATTTTTTCAGATATGAGCATAAGCTCATCTATAGTATAATCAGGAAAGTCAAATTGCAAAGCAAACCTTGACTTAAGGCCGGGATTAGTATTCAGGAAATATTCCATTTCATCTCTATATCCGGCTAAAATTAAAATAAATTCATTTTTGTGATCTTCCATGGCCTTGACAAGGGTATCTATTGCTTCCTTTCCAAAGTCCTTTTCACCACCTCTTGCAAGCGAATAAGCCTCATCTATAAACAAAATGCCACCTATGGCTTTTTTGACATTTTCACGCACCTTTTGAGCAGTGTGTCCTATGTATTCGCCTACCAGATCGGCACGTTCTACTTCTACTACATGCCCTTTAGATAATATTCCTATACCCTTGAGAATTTTACCCAGCAGCCTGGCCACTGTAGTTTTCCCCGTACCTGGATTGCCTTTGAAAATCATATGAAGTGTTAAAGGTTCATATTTTAACCCCCTTTCTTTTCTCATTTGCTCCAGTCGTATATAGGCTTCAAGCTGTTTTATCAAATCTTTTACGTTCTTTAATCCTATAAGATTATTCAGCTCCTCTAAAGCATTATTGAGATCCTGGCAGGCAATAGTATTTTTTTTATATCTCTTATTTAATAAAATATCTGCACAAAAGATTTTATATATATTTATCATAACCAATCGCCCATTTATAGGATATGCATAAGGCGATAAACTGCCACTCTCAAAATAATAAGCCCAGAAGCCTGGACTTATATCAAAACATTTGCAGCTATAACCCCTATTATCATCCCATCCGAATTCTTTATTGGTGTTGAAACAGTTATATTTATATCATTGGTGGCAACGGTAATATATGGGCGTGAACAAAATGTTTCACCTTTAATAGCCCTTTGAAACCACTCTCTGAAAGCAAAATTGGTTACTGAAGTATTGGAGGTAATAGCATATACATCTCCTTTTAAATTGAGGGTTAATAACGTGGTAATGATATTCTTATTCTTATTATAGTATTCAGATAATATCTTCTGGTGTTTGCCTATATCCATTGAAATTATATCGGGTTCTTTAGCCAGCTGCCTGACAACATCCTGCGCTGCTGAAACATTATTTCTGGATACTTCTGTTAAATATTTCTCAGAAGTATAATTAGAAGTTATATTGAAAAGCTCACCAGCAAGAACATCGAGACTTCCTATTGAATCATCTATTTGTTCAATGGAAGCATCTTCTTGCTGTACAGAAGATGATATTTCCTCTATTTCTGCAGCGGACTCCTGTATGGCTGATGTAATGAGCTCCGCAGTCTGTACACTAAACGATAACTGGTTTATTTGTTTTTCCGCTAATTCTGATATTTTATTTATTGTTTTTATCATGTTATCTATATCTGCTTTCAAATCATTAAAAGTTTTGTTTGTCTCATTGGTTTTAGAAATATTAGTTTCTATAGCATTAAGACCAAGATTAATTTGATTGCTGGAATTTTGTGCACCTATTTGAATAGCTGTTGACAGCTCTTCAATCTGTTTTACTGCTGATTCTGTCTGATTGGCCAGGCCTCTTATTTCATTGGCTACAACAGTAAAACTTTTCCCTGCCTCCCCAGCCCGTGCAGCCTCTATGGCAGCGTTCAACGACAATAGATTAGTTTTTTTAGCAATATCGGTAATAACATTGACAAACTCAGATATCTTTTTAGTTAGATTTACCAATTCGTTCATCGTTTGGGCTGTTTCACGATTTGCCATACCCAGTTGATTTATCTGTTCTGTTAAATCGTTTAATATGTCCTGCGTTGTCCTGACCTTATTACTCAACTGACCTGTGGTATTGGCTCCATTTTGAGCCATTTTGAGTATATCATTTGAGGTATCATTTAGAGTATTTATATGGTCCATTAATTCCTGACTCAACTGTGCCTCATTTTGAGTAGAGATTGCTATCTGATCTATAGCAGAAGCTATCTGCTTGGATGCTATACTGGTCTCAGAAGAATTGCTTTTTATTGTATTAGTCAAATATTTAATCTCTTCTGAAGCCCTCTGCATCCTGCCTATTACATTGAATATAGTATTGAACATATCCTTGATCAGCTTGTCCAAACTACTGTTACCCAGGTTCTTTTTAAGATTTGAAATACTGTAAAGATTCTCTTTAATAAATTCAGATATTATCTTTTCAATATTATTATTCTTGTTAAACATATTAATCTCCCCCTTTAATAACTTTTACGGGGTCACTCTATAAAGCATTCTTGGGAATGGAATCGTCTCTCTAATATGGTCCAGGCCACAAATCCAGGCCACAGTTCTTTCAATACCCAGTCCAAAACCTGAATGTGGTACAGTCCCATACTTTCTTAAATCCAGATACCATTTATAAATATCCATCGGAAGATTTTCTTCCTCCAGCCTTTTAACTAAAAGATCAAAATCATGAATTCTCTGGCTGCCGCCTATTATTTCGCCATATCCCTCCGGGGCCAGCAAATCATCGCAAAGTACAACATCAGGCCTTTCAGGATTGGGTTGCATATAAAATGCTTTACAATGCTTGGGGTATTCAGTAACAAATAATGGCTTTTTATATAGGTTTGCAAGGAATGTTTCTTCTGGTGAACCGAAATCATCTCCCCATTGAATATCAAAATTATTCTGCTGTAGTATTTTTACTGCATCATCGTAACTCATGCGTTCAAAAGGTTTATTAATCTCTTCTAACTTAGATATATCCCTGTTAATCGATTTTAGCTCAAGTTCCCTGTTTTTAAGCACGCTTTCAACTATATAAGAAACCAGTTCTTCCTGCAGCTTTAAATTCCCTTCATGATCTAAATATGCTACCTCAGGTTCAAGCATCCAGAATTCTATAAGGTGCCTCCTGGTTTTGGACTTCTCTGCTCTAAAAGCTGGGCCAAGTGTATAGACCTTGCCCAATGCCATAGCAGATGCTTCAGCATATAACTGCCCTGTCTGTGATAAATAAGCACTCTCACCAAAGTAATCAATCTCAAACAAATCCGTAGTTCCCTCGCAGGTTGCTGGTGTTATTATAGGAGCATCGGCTTTGATAAATCCATGATTGTTCAGATATTCCATAGCACTTTTTATTATTTCATGGCGAATACGAAGTATGGCACTTTGTCTTTCAGTACGAATCCATAAATGTCTGTTGTCCATCAGAAATTCAACACCATGTTCCTTCAGTGCAATGGGATAATCATCTGCTAAATGAATCAAAGAGAGATCAATCAGATCAAGTTCATAACCAGAAGGTGCTCTTTTATCACTTCTTACCCGGCCGATAACATTTATTGATGACTCTTGTGCAATATGGTCACAAAGGTCAAAAAGCTCAGGACTTGTTTTAGATTTCTCAACCACAACCTGGATAAAACCACTCCCATCTCTTATTTGTAGAAACTGAATTTTACCACTGGACCTCTTATTATATAGCCAGCCTTTAATTAGTACTTCCTGTCCTTCGTATAGTTTCACATCTGCTATACTGCATTCAATCATTTATGATACCCTCCAATTAAACATTTATTTTGGCATCAATGTTTTTAAGCACTATACTATACTTATTTAGAATAGGTTCCACATGTTCTTTAATAAAGGACTCAACCTGATCTACAGATAAACCTATATATTTAATAGGGTTCAATATGTCTTTTACTTCATCCTTCGTTATTGGTATATCAGGATCTTCAATAATTCTCTGGATCAAATCTAAATCAATATCTTCTCTGTAAGCCATTTTTACATCCATAGAATGTTTACGTAATTTTTCATGTATCAGCTGCCTATCACCGCCATTTTCTACTGCTTTCATCAGTATATTTTCCACTGCCATAAAAGGCAACTCTTTTGAAACATTTTGATTAATTATCTTTGGATATACTTTTATATTACTTGATATATTAATATAAAGATTTAAAACACCATCAGCTGCAAGGAACATCTCCGGAATGGAGATTCGTCTATTGGCAGAATCATCCAGAGTCCTTTCAAGCCATTGAGTAGAAGCAGTAATGGAAGAGTTAGATACATTTACTATTATATATCGACTAAGCGAACACATTCTTTCACTCCGCATAGGATTTCTTTTATATGGCATGGCTGAAGAACCAACCTGTGACTCGTCAAAAGGCTCTTCCAGTTCGTTTTCATGTTGCAATAGACGTATATCATTCCCAAATTTATGAGCACTTTGAGCAATTCCACATAATGTCTCCATTATGTACCAGTCATATTTCCTTGTATATGTTTGTCCTGTTACAGGGAATGACATTTCAAAACCCATCTTTCTGGTAACAGCTTCATCTAATTTTGAAACTTTTTCTTTATCACCTTTAAAGAGTTCCAGGAAACTTGCCTGCGTTCCTGTAGTACCCTTTACTCCTCTTAGCATAATATTTTCAAGACGGTAATCAAGTTCTCTTAAGTCCATCAGCAGGTCCTGTATCCATAGACAAGCCCTTTTGCCTACAGTAGTTAGTTGTGCTGGCTGCAAATGTGTATACCCAAGAGTTGGTAAATCTTTATACTTAAGGGCAAAGGCAGAAAGATTTTCAATGCACTTTAATACTTTATTCCTGATAAGCTGTAAGGCCTGATGCATCTGTATCAGATCTGCATTATCGTCAACAAAAGCACTGGTAGCTCCTAAATGAATTATTGGCCTTGCTTTAGGGGCTTTTTCACCAAACTCATAAATATGTGCCATTACATCATGCTTCAACTCTTTTTCTTTTTTCGCCACTACATCATATGAGATATCATATATGTGTTGCTTCATTTCATCAATCTGTTCATCAGTGATATTGATGCCGAGCTCTTTTTCTGCCTCGGCCAAAGCCACCCATAGTTTTCGCCATATACTATACTTATTGTCATCGGAGAAAATATAGCTCATTTCTTTGCCTGCATATCTTTCAATAAGAGGATTGGAATATTTGCTGTGTTCTATCATAATGTATCATCTACCTCAAACTGTTAATAAAATTATTAATATTTTCAAGGCCAAGTTTTATATCTTCCAGAGAGGTTGCATATGAAAGCCTGATATAATTATCATTACCAAAACCCGATCCAGCCACAGTTGCTGCCCCATTATATTTTAATAAGAGTTCTGCAAATTTATCGGAGGAATCAATTAATTCCCCATTTATCGATTTCCCTTTGTAACTGGCAATATTCATCATGACATAAAAAGCTCCCTTTGGCCGAACATAATTTATACCATATTCCTCCATTTTTTCTATCATATATTTCCTTCTTTTATCAAATTCAGCCACCATATTGCTTAATTCCTTTTCACCACCCTGCAAGGCAATCATTGCTGCATACTGGGCTATTGAGTTGGCATTGGAGGTTGCATGGCTCTGTATGTCCGTCATAATTTTTATAGCTTCTTTGTTACCTGCTACATATCCTATTCTCCATCCTGTCATGGCATAAGTTTTAGATACGCCATTGATTATAAATGTTAAATTTTTTATTTCATCATTTATAGAAGCTATACTATGATGTTTTTCACCATCATATATCAATTTATCATATATTTCATCTGATATTACATATATTTTATGTTTTACTAATATATCAGATAAGCCTTTTAATTCGTCTAAAGTATAGACGGTACCTGTTGGATTCCCTGGGCTATTTAAGATAAATAATTTTGTCTTTTCAGTAATAGACTTCTCCAGTTCAGAAGGAGTAATTTTAAAATCATTTTTTGGATCTGCATTGATGATTACCGGGACACCATCGCATAATTTTACCATCTCAGGATAGCTTACCCAGTATGGCGATGGTATAATTACCTCATCACCAGTATCAATTAAAGCCTGAAGCACATTAAATATAGCATGTTTTGCTCCATTGGAAACCAATATTTCATCAGGCTTATATTCCAGGTTATAATCATTTTTAAACCTGCTGCATATAGCTTGCCTGAGTTCCAAAAGACCAGAAACAGGTGTATATTTTGTTAAACCGGTAAGCATAGCATGAATTGCAGCTTCTTTTATATACAGAGGAGTGTCAAAATCAGGTTCTCCTACTCCAAAGTTGACTACTTTTTTCCCCTCAGCCTTGAGCTGATTAGCTATTGCATTCATAGCCAGGGTAGAGGATGGTGTTACATTTTTACCCCTTGTAGAAATTTCCATCAAAAAACCTCCCTCACAGATTTTATTTTCTCTTTTAATTTTATCACATTATGGTTTGAAATTGTACATTCGCCTATAATATCATCTTCTGGTGAATGAAAATCAGAGCCCCCTGTTTCCACCAAATTATACATTTCTGCATATTCATGAGCAAAATTGACATCTTCGGGATGATGCTTTGGATGATAAACCTCTATTCCATATACTCCAGCTTCGATAATTTTAGGAATTAATTCTTTATTATCAATTAAGCCGGGGTGAGCCAGTACTGGTGCTCCATTTGCATCTAATATAATCTTTACAGCCTCTTCTGGAGTCAGTTTATATTTTTCTACATAAATTTGAGAATTCTTATTCAGATATCTTTTAAAAGCATCAGATATACTATCAGCATACCCATGCATTACCAAAACTCTTGCAATATGAGGTCTTCCCAGTGTATAGTAATTCCCTTCGCGCAATACCTCGTCAATATCTATCTTTATTCTGGCTATGTCATAAAGATTTTTAACCATTTTCTCTATCCTTTCAATACGTACTTCTTTTATTTCGGACAATCTGGCCAGCAGATTAATGTTTCTGTAGTCAATCCAGTAGCCCAATATATGGATATCATTACCTTCCATGGTTGCACTTAATTCTATACCGGGTATAATATCCAAATCTCCTTTATCTTTGAAATTAAAAGCATCTTCAATGCCGTCAGTGGTATCATGATCTGTTATAGCAATGCCATTAATTTTGTTTGATACTGCCATATTTATAATTTGAGATGGCTTTAATACGCCATCAGAATATATGGTATGAACATGCATATCATACTTCATCATTAACATTCACTCCATAATTTTTTTCAAATTCAGAGGCAATTTTATTAAGTACAGTAATATTATTTACCCTACCATTCTCATTAGTTTCCAAAATAATTGCATTTAATTGGGCCTCGCCTCCTGCTACATCAAATTTTGAAGGTATTCCTGTTATAAATTTCTTTATAATGGCATCTTTATCAGAACCTATAACAGAATTGAGCGGGCCTGTCATGCCCACATCAGTAATATATGCTGTCCCACCTGGCAGGATTTTGGCGTCTGCTGTCTGTACATGAGTATGCGTACCAAGAACCGCTGTTACTCTGCCATCAACATAATATCCAAAAGCAATTTTTTCTGACGTAGCCTCACCATGGAAGTCTATAATTATATGAGTTGCTATATCTGCGCAGGCATCGATTATTTTGTCTATTGTTTTAAATGGACAGTCCAGTGGGTTCATGAAAACTCTACCCATTACATTTATTATGCATATTGTTATCTCACCATATTTGTAAAATGTATATCCCTTACCAGGAACACCTTCCGGATAATTAACTGGGCGTATGAGTCTTTCTTCGTTATCAATTATATCAAGTATTTCTTTTTTATCCCATATGTGGTTTCCCGATGTTATTACATCAATTCCATAAGAATATAATTCATCCACTATTTTTTTTGTCAGTCCGTTTCCATGCGCAGCATTTTCACCGTTTGCTATAACAACATCGATATTGTATTCATCTTTAATAAAATTTAAAAAGTCCCTGAGAAGATATCGGCCTGGCCTTCCCACAATATCGCCAATAAATAAAATCCTCAAAGCGATTCTCCTTTCGCAAAATCATGATTGATAATAATATGAAATTAAAAGTTTATCAACTTGCATTGCATTTCTTAACGGTATTGTCATCAATGCCACTGTTATTCAGGTTTCATTTATTACTCATATCTATGAACAAAACCTGCTTTGAATGACCTGATACTATTATACTACATAATTACAAAAACAATAATCATCCACCCGCTAAGCGGGTGGTTTTTCTTTATGGGCTTTAGCCCATAATAAAAGGATGCAATTAATTGCATCCTTTATAAATATCATTTTGCATATTCAATTGCCCTCGTCTCACGAATTACGTTGACCTTTATCTGGCCTGGATATTCCAACTCTTTTTCTATCTTTTTAACTATCTCCTTGGCCAACTGTAAGGTACTTAAGTCGTCTACTTCCTCGGGCTTGACTATTATACGAATCTCTCTTCCAGCTTGAATCGCATATGACTTTTCAACACCCTCAAAGGAATTTGCAATCTCCTCCAGCTTTTCAAGGCGCTTAATATATGCTTCCAGCGTTTCTTTTCGAGCACCTGGCCTGGCAGCGGAAATTGCATCTGCTGCTTGAACAAGAATTGCCTCAACAGTTTGTGGTTCCACATCATTATGATGGGCTTCAATCGCATGGATAACACCCGGAGACTCATGATAGATCTTGGATAGCTCTGCACTTATTGCTACATGAGAACCTTCCATTTCCTGATCAATTGCTTTCCCTATATCATGGAGCAGTCCAGCTCTTTTGGCAAGATTCACATCAGCTCCAAGCTCGGCTGCCATCAAACCAGCCAGTTGAGCCACTTCTATAGAATGTTTTAATACATTCTGACCATAGCTGGTCCTGTATTTCAATCTACCAAGCAGTTTAATAAGCTCGGGGTGCAGTCCATGAACACCAGTTTCAAAAGCAGCCTGTTCTCCTTCTTCTCTTATCTTATTATCCATTTCTTTGCGGGCTTTTTCTACCATTTCTTCAATTCTTGCCGGATGAATTCTTCCATCACTTATGAGTTTTTCCAGTGCCAATCTTGCAACTTCACGCCTTATCGGATCGAATCCAGATAATATAACAGCTTCAGGTGTATCATCAATAATAAGGTCGACCCCTGTTAAGGTCTCCAGAGCCCGGATATTTCTTCCTTCTCTGCCTATAATACGGCCTTTCATTTCATCATTGGGCAAAGTAACAACAGAAACGGTTGTTTCAGCAGCTTGATCAACTGCACACCTTTGAATAGCAGAAGCAATAATATCTCTTGCTTTCTTCTCTGCTTCTTCCTTGGTGTTATTTTCTATCTCTTTGATCATGGCAGCTGCTTCTCGTTTAACATCTTCCTGTATCTCATTTAGTAAAAGTTCTTTTGCCTGTTCTGTCGTCATCCCTGCTATTCTTTCCAACTCTGCAATTTTCTCATTATGGAGGGATATAACACTCTCTTCCATCTTTTGAATTTCTATTTTTTTCTTATTTAAGCTTTCATCCCTCTGATTTAAACTGTCTTCTTTTTTATCCAGGAGCTCTTCACGCTGTAAAAGCCTTCTTTCCAGTCTTTGAAGTTCATTTCTTCTATCTTTGATCTCTTTATCCAATTCAGTTCTCAACCGATGAACTTCATCTTTTGCCTCTAAAAGCATTTCCTTTTTTGTTGTCTCAGCTTTCTTTTCTGCTTCGATAATCAGTCTTTTAGCTTCATCTTCAGCACTCTTTATCTTTGACTCAGCTATATATTTTCTTAAAAAATATCCTATGACAAAGGCTAATATTAAAGCAATAATAAAAAAAATATATAATGCTATCCTTGCCACCTCCTTCAGTCCAAAATAAGCCACGCCTAATTTAATTCTATTACTAAAAAAATAAAGTGTCAAGTAACATATCAACCTCTATCATTGACACTTATAAAAGATATAATCTATATTAATTTTTTAATTGCTTTATTAATTGCTTCAAAAGAAAATCCTTTGGCATACAAATATTTTTTTACTTTTAATACTACAGTTTTATCAGTAAAATCAACATTTTTGAATTTTTGTTTCACTATTTTGGAAATTGCTTCTACTTCATCATAATCCTGAATATCATCAAAAACTCCATCAATAATGTTTTTATCTATTCCTTTATTCAATAGTTTATATACCACTGCTTTTTTACTCTCGCCCTTTACAAATAGATAATAATCAATATACACCTTCACATACTTTTCATCATCTAAATATCCTCTATCAGTTAAATAATTTACTACATCTTCAACATCATTAGTATTAAATTTCTTTTGTTTTAGTTTGTTTACAAGTTCATATCTTGTATGAGGTATTCTAAGATAATTGAGGGCATAATTCAATGCATCACTATTCATAGAACTTAACACCTGTCAATTTATTCCTCAAAGTTATAATTCTCATTATCTGTAGCCGACTTTACGGCATTAAAGGCAATATTAAAATTCTCTTTAATTTTATTCTCGATTTCTTTAGCCACTTCTTTGTTTTCTTTTAAATACTGCTTGGCGTTTTCTCTTCCCTGACCTATCTTGTTATCATTATAGGAAAACCATGAACCACTCTTTGAAATTATATTTAGTTCAACAGCCATGTCCAGGAGACTACCCTCTTTAGAAATTCCTTCGCCGTATATTATATCAAACTCAGCCTGTTTAAATGGCGGTGCCACCTTATTTTTTACAATTTTGACTCTTGTTCGATTGCCTATTACATCATTCCCCTGTTTTATGTTATCTATTTTTCTAACATCCATTCTGACACTGGAATAAAATTTTAAAGCCCTTCCTCCTGGAGTGGTTTCCGGGTTTCCAAACATTATTCCAACCTTTTCTCGTAGCTGGTTTATAAATATAACGATGCTTTTGGATTTGCTGATTGCCCCTGCTAATTTTCTCAATGCCTGTGACATGAGCCTTGCCTGCAGTCCTACATGAGAGTCACCCATTTCACCATCAATTTCTGCTTTAGGGACAAGGGCAGCGACAGAGTCAATCACAATAATATCCACTGCACCACTTCTAACAAGAGCTTCAGCTATTTCCAATGCTTCCTCGCCGGTATCTGGTTGAGAAACCAGAAGGCTGTCAATATCAATGCCAAGATTTTTTGCATATATTGGGTCAAGAGCATGCTCAGCATCAATGAACGCTGCAATTCCGCCAAGTTTTTGAGCCTCCGCAATTATATGCAATGCAATTGTAGTTTTGCCCGAAGATTCAGGACCATAAATTTCTACAATACGACCACGCGGTACACCACCAACGCCCAATGCAATATCAAGGCATATGGAGCCTGTAGGGATTACCTCATTGCTCATAAAAGATGGATTTTGCCCAAGTTTCATTATAGAGCCTTTTCCAAACTGCTTTTCAATCTGTCCTATAGCCATTTCAAGAGCTTTTTCTTTTTCAATCATTTTACCACCTGTAAATCAGGTTTATCCCCCTCTCGAGTATATTTCATTATATATTTTCTTAGTTCATTCAATGCCGTTAGCGAAGCATAGTTTTTAAACCACATTCTGGTTCCACGTGATAAAAATTCATAGACTTCGCCTCCATAATAAGAACTAATTCCAACATAGAAAAGTCCTACTGGTTTGTTTTCTATTGAATCAGGTCCGGCAATGCCTGTCACAGATAATCCAATATCAGTGTTTGCTTTTTTTCTTATACCTTCAGCCATTGCTATAGCGGTTTCACGACTTACTGCACCATATTTTTCTATTATATCCTTAGATATACCAAGCTCGCTAATCTTAGATTCATTGGAATAGGTGATTTCACCCAATTTTAGAGATTGGGAAACGCCACTTATATCGGTCAAAAGATTTGTTATGTTACCACCAGTGCATGACTCAGCAATTGCAATTGTAAATTTTCTGCTTATTAACAGGTTAGTCACAATGATTGGGAGAGTATCTTCGTCAATACCATAAATATATTCCCCTATCCTATCACGAATCTTCTGTTCCATACCGGTTATCATATCATATGCTTCGCCAGCATTGTGTGCCTTAGCAGTTAATCGGAGAGTAACCTCGCTCTTGCCTACCAATGGGGCAATTGTTGGATTGGTCTGGTTATCAATAAGGTCTTTTATTTTTTCTTCAGTCTCAGATTCACTAAGTCCAAATAACTTAAGTATCCTTGATTTTATTACGTAATTATTTGCTTCTTTGGAGATAATATAGGGGATAACCGTTTCTTTGACCATTGGTTGTAACTCATTGGGTGGGCCAGGTAAAACAATAAATATTTTAGAGTTCTTCTCTATAATACATCCTGGAGCAGTTCCATTATTATTGGGTATTAATAAACTCCCCTCAGGAAACATCCACTGCTTTTTATTACTTTGAGGCATTTTTTTAGAATGAAAATGCTCTACCACATGCAAACGTGCCTCTGGATATTCAACTAATTTAAGGTTGAGAAATTCAGTTATTGTTTCTTTAGTAAGGCCATCCTCAGTGGGACCAAGCCCTCCAGTGGTTATAATAAGTTCAGAACGTTCTGAAGCGATTTTAAGGGCATTCAGCAATCTTGCCCTGTTATCACCTACCGCAGTATGGTAGTAAATATCCACTCCAATTTCCGCAGCTTCTTTCGATATAAATTGAGCATCGGTATTACATATCTGCCCCAATAACAATTCAGTACCTACCGAGATAATTTCTCCTTTCATTTTTTCATCCTTTCTTCAGTCTATTAAATATTATATATCAATTGCCTTGACTTGTATATATAATCTAAACCCGAAATAATTGTAATAACCAGTGCAACAAACATAGAAATTGAGCTGAAAGGTATATTGATTAAATTAAAAGGATAATTGTTTAGTATAAGTGAGCATATAGCTATTATTTGAGTAAATGTTTTTAATTTGCCCAGATTACTTGCAGAAATTATAACACCTTCAGTCAAAGCCAGCATTCTTATGCCTGTCACTACAAATTCACGTCCAATTATTATAATAGCTATCCATGCAGGCAGTTTTCCCAGTTCAACTAATATGATTAATGTAGCTGTTACTAAAAGTTTATCAGCTATTGGATCTATCAGTTTGCCAAATTTGGTTATTTCATTTCTTGACCTCGCTATATACCCATCCAGTTTGTCGGTGAGAGCAGCTGTTATAAATAAAACTGCTGCAACTATATAACTATTTTCTAAATTAGAGAGCATGACTATAATTATCACAGGTATAAGAAATATACGGAGCAACGTAAGTTTATTGGCAAGTCCCATCTTTTTCATAAAAATCCCCCTCAAGATCATAGGTGTTGGCCTTCTTTGTTATAACTCTTACAAATTTGCCAGGAATCAGATCAACTTTGCTGTTCACATAAAAAACGCCATCAACTTCAGGAGCCTGGCCATAGTACCTCCCCCGATACTTACCTTCTGAAGTTTTTTCTTCAATCAATACATCATATATATTACCTATCTTTTTACAATTCTCATTATATGAAATCTCTTTTTGAATCAGCATAATCTTTTGCTTTCTACGTGTTTTTACCTTACTCTTTATCTGGCAGGGCAAATTATATGCTTCTGTTCCTTCTTCTCTCGAATATGCAAAGGTGCTGACATTATCAAACCTCATTTCTTTCATAAATTGAATCAACTCGTTAAATTCTTCCTCACTTTCGCCAGGATATCCAACCATTACAGTTGTTCTGAGTATGATATCAGGTATATTTTTTCTCAGTTTTTCAATTATCGTAATCAAATTCTCCCTGGATGAATCACGATGCATACTCCTTAATATTCTGTCGCTACAGTGTTGAATAGGCATATCCAGATAATGACATATCTTTGGTTGTTCTTTTATTACCTCAACAAGTTCATCAGTTATAGCTTCCGGATAACAGTACATAATCCTGATCCACTGTATGCCATTAACAGGCGCAAGTGCTCTTAGTAAATCTGCAATAGCATTCCTGTGATATATATCTATTCCATAGCGTGCAGTATCCTGTGCTACAAGCACTATTTCTTTAATACCTTCACGTGAAAGAGTATCTACCTCCTTCACTATATTTTCTATGGTTCTGCTCTTATACCTGCCTTTAATAGACGGTATGGTACAAAAACTGCAGTTATTATTACATCCTTCTGAAATTTTAACATAAGCCATGTATGAAGGTGTAGATAAAATTCTCGGATATTCTTTGATATTTTCAACCTCTTTTATATCAAACAGTTTCGTAGAATCATGGATAGATTTAATAGCCCTAACAATATCTTCCGGGTCAGAACTGGCTACAACAGCATCAATTTCAGGCATTTCTTTTAATAGTTCTTCCCTATATCTTTCCACCATGCAGCCAGTTACCAATAAATACTTTAGTTTACCGTCTTTTTTTAGTTTTCCTGTTTCAATGATAAACCGTATTGATTCCGAAGCAGCACTGGATATAAAGCCGCATGTATTAATTATAGCAATATCTGCATCGTTTATATCACCCGTCAAATCATATCCAAATTTTTTAACTGCATAAAGGATATGCTCGGACTCAACCAGATTTTTTGAACAGCCGAGCGATATAAGACATATCTTCTGCGCCAACAACTAATCTCTCCTCTCTGAATTAAAGAACTTTTGCCATTGTTCTCTTGTTATAAGAACTTCTCGGGGTTTGCCGTTATCGTATCCGCTTATAAACCCCAGTTCTTCCATCTGCTCTATTATTCTCGCGGCTCTATTATATCCTATTCGTAATCTTCTTTGCAATAGCGATGCAGAGGCCTGATTGCTCTCTATGGCTATTTCGACGGCTTTCGGCAATAATTCATCGTAATCCCTTTCTTTGTTATCACTTTGTTTATCTTCCTCAATAACATCTTCAACATTTTTGTCGTAGTTAGCAGGGTATTTTTCTTTTAAATAATTAACTACAGACTGTACCTCTTCCTCAGTAATAAATGCCCCCTGGACCCTTATTGGCTTGTTTATTCCAATAGGCATGTAGAGCATATCTCCTTTTCCTAAAAGTTTCTCTGCACCAGCAATATCCAGTATAGTTCTTGAATCTATCTGCGATGATACAGCAAAAGAAATTCTGGACGGAATATTGGCCTTTATTATACCCGTTATAACATTTACTGATGGCCTTTGAGTGGCTATTATCAAATGTATACCAGCAGCCCTGGCCATCTGTGCAAGCCGGCATATATAATCCTCAACCTCAGCAGGAGATACCATCATGAGATCCGATAATTCATCAATTATAATTGCAATCTTAGGCATATACTTATCTGGTTCATTTATGTAAAGCTTGTTGTACCCGTCTATGTCCCTCACATTATTTTCTGCAAAGATCTTATACCTATTTATCATCTCCTGGACAGCCCAGTTTAAAGCTTGTGCAGCTTTTATGGGGTCAGTGACTACCGGTATTAAAAGATGAGGGATACCGTTATAAATACCCAGCTCAACAACTTTTGGGTCAATCAAAATCAATCTGGCCTGATTAGGCGGGGACTTATACAATAGACTTATAATTATTGTGTTTAGACAAACACTTTTACCCGAGCCCGTCGCACCAGCAATCAAAAGGTGAGGCATTGACGAAAGATCACCTATAACATTATTACCCGTAATATCTTTACCTAGAGCAAATGAAAGATTTGATACACTGCTTTGAAACTCCTTACTGGATAAAACCTCTCTTATATATACAGGATTAATTTTTTTATTAGGGACCTCTATACCAACTGCTGACTTGCCCGGAATAGGTGCCTCAATTCTAATGCCCTGGGTAGCCATGGCAAGAGCTATATCGTCCTGCAGGCTCAATATTTTGCTGACTTTTATCCCGGGACTTAGCTGAAGCTCATATCTTGTAACTGCTGGACCATGATTTATTTGCATTACCTTAGCTTCTATTCCAAAGTTAAAAAGAGTTTGTTCCAATATTCGAGCATTTTCAATATAGTCCTGTCTTGCATCTTTGGATTTTTTATTTGGGCTGTTTAAAAGATTTATATCGGGCGTATCATAATTAAATATGGAATTTATTATTTTTGTGTTACTTGGTTTTGGCTCAGATAAATGTTCCTTGCTCTGGTCTAAAAAATCAACTATTTTGATCTTTGTCAGCTCATCAATAACATTTTGTCCCTGCTTATCATTAACCCGGGTTTCTTCTATAGCCATATCATTAGTTTCTCTTGTTAAAGAGGCTTCTTTCATAACCTGACGATTTTTTCTTGTCTTATAAGCAATTATTTCTCTTATGTAACCAGGATCAATCATATAAGCCATGTTTATGATAATGCTTAATATCAACACAGCATAACTTCCAGTAATACCAAAAAGCGATATGAGAATATAACTAAGTACACTGCCGGTTATTCCACCACTTGTCTCTATATTCTCTGGGGAGATACTTTTCATTATATATTCACTAAACGATGGAACTTCAGGATAATTATATATATTAATTAATGATAATAAAGCCAAATATATAAATACCAATAAATATATTTTATAACCGTGCAGCTTCAGGTTTTTATATGTATATATCTTATAAAATAAAATGAATATCAAAAGAACCGAAAAACCTATATCTCCATTCCCAAAAAGATATTGAAATGAATCCCTGAAGAATTCACCAACTATACCAGTATCAGAACTAATATTACTTATAAAGGCAAAAATGGCAAGAACTAACAATGCAAAGTACATAAAGAGGAGATATGTCCGACTGTTACTTTTATTTTTCAAATTTGTTGTCCCCCCTGATAAAAATAATAACTGTATCTTTAGATACATTTATTATATAATAAATAAATAGGAAGTTCTATATTATAAATTTATTAGATCCTTCTTTTTTATAATTGTACCCGGGAAAATACTTGAGTTCATATAATCACTAACATTTAAAGAAAAAATGTCAAAAATCATATATTCGTCTTCGTTGATCTCTTCTAGTTTAAATATTACATTATTTTTTTGTATCTCAAAGAATTTCCTGGGTTTATCTATATCCATAAATAAAATATCTGGTGGCATAATAGTATAATACATTCAGGTTCACCTCTAGACATTCTGCACTTGATTTATTAATTCTCGCAATTTCTTGAGTGCCTGGCTTATTCCTCCAACTTCATCTATAAGTTTATATTCTACTGCATCCTTCCCGATCAGTATTGTGCCTACATCAGTAGCAAGTTCTCCTGTTTTGAGCATTAATTTTAAAAATTCTTCCTTACTTATGCCAGAATTTCTAACTACAAAATCAACTACTCGATCCTGCATCTTATTAAAATATTCAAATGTTTGTGGCACTCCTATAATTAACCCGTTCATCCTTATAGGATGGATAGTCATGGATGCACTGGGAACAATGAATGAGTACTTTGTAGAAACAGCCAGTGGTACTCCTATGCTGTGTCCACCACCAACGACTATGGATACCGTCGGTTTAGACAGCGATGATATCATCTCTGCAATGGCCAGGCCAGCCTCCACATCCCCGCCAACTGTGTTTAAAATTACAAGAAGACCTTTAATGTTAGGATTTTCATCTATCCCAACAATCTGGGGTATTATATGTTCATATTTAGTGGTCTTATTTTGTGGTGGTAATATAATATGACCCTCTATCTGCCCTATTATTGGGAGACAGTATATATCACTTTGAAAATTGGGTAGGTTTGAAACACCAAATTGGTTAATATTATTAGCAACCGGATTTTCTTCTATATTTTCTTCATTTTTAATGGTAAGATCATCTTTCCTATCAATCATATAAAATCAACCTTTCAATAAATTAAGGTTTTGTTTTCGGGTTAAAAATAATCGCCATTAAATATCCAAACATAATGGCAGCCCCGATTCCGCCTGCTGCTGCAGTAAGTCCGCCAGTAAATGCCCCCAATATTCCATCCCGTTTTACAGCCTTGATTGCACCCTGTGCCAGGCTATGTCCAAACCCAGTTAGAGGTATTGTTGCACCAGCGCCTCCAATATCAACAATTTTTTGGTATATGCCAAGCGCACTCAATATAGCACCGGCAGTTACATAAATCACGAGAATCCTCCCGGATGTTAATTTTGTAGTATCCATTAAAATCTGTGCTATCACGCAGATAGCTCCACCGACTAAAAATGCATAAAGATAATCCATAAAGTTTCCTCCGTTAATCTAAAGTCCTCTGAATAGTAACGGCATGAGCAATGCCTGGTATAGATTCACCCTGCAACGTACTGATAGGAGATAGCAATGCTCCTGTAGACATAAATAATATTCTGTTATATTTGCCATTTATTATTTCCTTTATTAAATAACCATTTAATACGGCGGCAGAACAACCACATCCGCTTGCACCTGCATGAGTATCCTGTTTTTCAGTATCAAATATTTTTAAACCACAATCAGTAAATATATTATTAATATCCAGCTTCATCTGTCCAAGTAATTGCTGAGTAAGATCAATCCCTATAATACCCAGATCTCCTGAAATTATCAAATCATAATCTTCAGGTTTAAAACCCGTATCATCAAAATGGGTTTTTATGGTATCCGCTGCCGCTGGAGCCATTGCTGCCCCCATATTGAACTGGTCTTTTATTCCCAAATCTACTACCTTACCTGTTGTTACATAAGTAATGTAAGGGCCATTTCCTTTTGAAGTAGTCCCCAATACAGTGGCACCAGCCCCGGTTACAGTCCATGTAGAAGTCAATGGCCTTTGCGTGCCTAACTCTAAAGGAAATCTATACTGTCTTTCAGCTGAAGAAAAATGGCTTGATGTAGCAGCAATAACATAATCTGCAAAACCGCCATCGATAAGCATTGCAGCAAGACTGAGTGATTCGGACATAGTAGAGCAAGCACCATAAAGTCCTATATAAGGTATCTGAATCTCTCTGGCCATAAAACTTGCCGATATTATCTGATTCAATAAATCACCTGCAAGCACGTAATTTATATCATCTGCTGTAAGATTAGCTTTTTTCATAGATAATTTGATTGTTTCTTGAAGCATTTTACATTCAGCTTTTTCCCATGACTTTTCGCCAAACATATCATCTTCCAGTACCTGATCAAAATACTCTCCTAATGGTCCCTGACCCTCCTTTGGACCTACAATAGATGCGTATGATAATATTGATGGTGGGTTTTGCAGTTTCACAGTTTGTTTACCGATTCTTTTTGCCATTATACCCACTCCTATAGCCTTAATAAATAATATATCAATCCTATAATAATCGATGAAGTAACACCATATACAATCACTGGTCCAGCTATAGTGAACATTCTGGCACCAACACCAAATACATAACCTTCCCTCTTAAACTCCATTGCTGGCGCTACGATAGAATTTGCAAATCCAGTAATAGGCACAATTGAACCTGCACCAGCATACTTGCCTATTAAATCGTATACACCAATTCCCGTCAAAAATGCACCTATAAATACCATCACTATTGATGTAGGTGTACCTGCCTGTATCGGATCTATTCCAAGAGACTTAAAATAATTTAAAAAAAATTGGCCCACATCACAAATTAATCCACCAGTAATAAAAGCAAGTATACAATTTTTGAAGATTGTAGGTCTGGGTGTAGATTGCTTAACAATCTTCTGGTAATCTTTTTGTAGATTTATATCATTGTTTCTCAGCACTAATATCATCCTTTCAATCAAATGAGCATCATCAGATGCTCATTTGATCATTGGTATCTACTTTAAAAGCGACTTGGACATTTGCCTTATACTCCGTTATATTGCCGTCTTTTACATTGGCAGTTTGATTCGTTACTTCTATGCCAGAAATATTCTTAACTGTCTTAGATGCTTCCTTTACAACGCTTTTAATAGCATCATCCCAGCTTGTTTTGGACTCTCCAACTAAATTTAATACCTTTATAACAGCCATGTTTTTACCTCCCAGTTAGTGTTATAAATAACTTTGTTAACGTATAGTGCATTCTCAGGAATTTTAGAGTTTACATTACTCATATACAAATATAAACCCAAAAAAATTAACACTGCCACAGTTAATGCAAGCAATTTATTTAAATTGCATAATGTTATTTTCATATGCATCACCTGTCCAATGTTATTATGTATCATTAAACATAATTTAATTCATTTTTAATTTTATTAAGCACCCGTTTTTCTATCCTTGAAATCTGCACCTGAGATATGCCCATAATCTCAGAAATTTGAGACTGTGTCATATCTTTGAAATACCTCAGGATGATTATCTGTTTTTCTCTTGGCTCTAATTTATTTATTGCTTCCTTTAAAGCAAGATTATTTAATAAATCTGTCTCGTTATAATTATCACTGATTTTATCTATCAAAGCATCTTCCTCTTTTTCCTGATTATAGGATCCGCTTAATGATAATGGATAATTATCACTATTAAG
>JASEJQ010000039.1 GCA_030016635.1 Thermoanaerobacteraceae bacterium
ACGAATTATTAGAGTATCAAGACAAGCGATCAGGTGCATGGATGTTGCTATCATTTGTAAATAGACTCTTTACACCAGAATTTCATACCAATCATTTGTTTGCAACAAAATAAATTTTTCAAGGAGGTAAAGTTATGAATCTTCCAAAGACCTATAGCCCCCAGGAATTTGAAGAGAGGATATATAAAAACTGGGTGGAAAAGGGATATTTCAAACCCATAATCGATAAAAATAAAAAGCCATTTACCATTGTCATGCCGCCGCCTAATATCACGGGACAGCTTCACCTTGGTCACGCGCTGGATAACACCATGCAGGACATACTCATAAGATGGAAGAGAATGCAGGGCATACCCACCCTGTGGGTGCCGGGCACAGACCATGCCAGCATTGCTACTGAGGTTAAGATAGTTGAGATGCTCAGAGAAGAAGGCCTTACTAAGGAACAGGTTGGAAGGGAAGAATTTTTAAGAAGGGCCTGGCAGTGGAAAGAAAAGTATGGCGGCCGTATAGTAGAACAGCTAAAAAGGCTGGGGTCTTCATGCGATTGGTCCAGAGAAAGGTTTACGATGGATGAACAATGCTCTAAAGCCGTAAGGAGATTTTTTGTCAGGCTTTACGACAAGGGGCTTATATATAAAGGAGACAGGATAATCAACTGGTGTCCGGATTGCAGGACTGCCCTATCTGATGCGGAGGTAGAGCATCAGGAAGAGGAGGGACATCTATGGTATATCAGGTATCCTTTTAAGGATGGTAATGGCTATGTCATGATTGCCACCACAAGGCCGGAGACAATGCTGGGGGATACTGCAGTTGCGGTGAACCCGGATGATGAAAGGTACAGGGATGCTGTCGGCAGGACTTTAATACTGCCGATTGTAGGCCGTGAGATACCTGTCATAGCTGATGATTATGTGGATATGGAGTTTGGTACGGGTGCCGTAAAGGTAACACCTGCCCACGACCCCAATGACTTTGAGTGCGGTGAAAGACATAACCTGCCCAGGATTCAGGTGATTGGCGAAGATGGGAGGATGACTGCAGAAGCTGGTAAATACAGCGGATTTGATAGATATGATGCCAGAGCAAAAATAGTAGAGGAATTAAAGGAACAGGGACTTTTAGAAAAGACAGAGAAGATAGTCCACAGTGTGGGCCACTGCTATCGCTGCGACACAATTATAGAGCCATTGATATCAAAGCAATGGTTTGTAAAGATGAAGCCGCTTGCTGAACCAGCCTTGAAGGTAGTGGCAGATGGCGAAATAAAGATAGTTCCGGATAGGTTTACGAAGGTTTACAACAACTGGCTGGAGAATATAAAAGACTGGTGTATTTCCAGGCAGCTGTGGTGGGGACACCGCATACCTGCATGGTATTGCGACGATTGTGGAGAGATAACAGTGGCTGAGGATGAACCTGAAAGATGCAGTCACTGCGGCAGCGGCAATATTCATCAGGATGAGGACGTCCTGGATACATGGTTCAGCTCGGGACTGTGGCCTTTTTCCACACTGGGTTGGCCGGATGAGACCGAGGACCTTGGGTATTTCTACCCTACCAGTGTCCTGGTGACAGGATACGATATAATATTCTTCTGGGTGGCAAGGATGATTTTTTCCGGTTTAGAAGCTATGGGAGATATACCATTTGAGTATGTACTGATACATGGGCTTATCAGGGATGCTGAGGGCAGGAAGATGAGCAAGTCCCTGGGGAATGGCATAGATCCTATTGAGGTGATAGACAAATATGGGGCGGATACCCTGAGGTTTACCCTGGCTACAAATAATTCCCCGGGAAATGATATAAGATTTTCATGGGATAGGGTAGAGGCCAGCAGAAATTTTGCCAATAAACTCTGGAATGCTGCACGCTTTGCTCTCCTCAACATGGAGATAGACCGTGTGATGGAGATACCCTTTGATAAGCTGGATATGTCAGATAAATGGATACTGTCAAGGCTCAACAAACTCATAAAAGAGATAGACTCGAACCTTGAAAAGTTTGAGCTGGGCCTGGCCGCTACCAAGCTCTATGACTTCATCTGGAGCGAGTTCTGTGACTGGTACATCGAGGCGTCCAAGGCCAGGCTGTATGGTGGCAGCAAAGATGAGAAGACAACCTGTGAGATAGTTTTAAGGCATGTACTTGACAACATACTTAAGCTCCTCCATCCATTTATGCCCTTTATAACGGAAGAACTCTGGCAGCAGCTGCCCCATGAAGGTGAGTCCATAATGATGGCGAGCTGGCCGGAATACAATGAAAAGCTGGACTTTGAGCATGAGGAAAAGAGTTTTAATATATTAATGGATGCAATAAGGTCTATAAGAAACATAAGAGCTGAGGAGGATGTACCTCCATCCAGGAAGGTAAAGGTAATCATAAGGCCGACCGATGAGGAGGCTATGAGGACAGTGAATACAGGGGCAGAATATATCATGAAGCTGGGCTATGTAGAGGATGTTGCCATAGTAAGAGAGCAGCCCATGGAGAAAGCTATGAGGAGTGTGGTTCTCCCTGACATGGAGATATATATTCCACTTGCCGACCTTATAGATATTGACAAAGAGATAGAAAAGTTGAATAATGATAAAAAGAAGATAGAGTCTGAGATTGGAAGGTCCACCAATATGCTTGCTAATGAAGGCTTTGTGAGAAAAGCGCCGCCGCAGGTGGTGGAAAATGAGAGGCAGAAGCTCTTAAAATACCAGGAAACTCTGGACAAGATCCTTGATAGAATAAAGACTCTAACGGAATGATTTAAAGCTCCAGGGGGGCATTATGATGTTCTTTCTTGCAAGAAGGCCCAGGGTCTACTCTGACGAAATCACATTAAGAGAGGCTGTACCTGCCGATGCGCGGGGTATAATTGAGGTTGCCAACGCTGTGGGCAGGGAGAAGACATACAATGTTTCTGAGGTGTTCGGATACAGTGAGGCAGACGAGAGAAGCCTTATTGCCAGGCTGGATAGGAGCAAAGAGCTCATACTGGTTGCTGAATGTGAGGGCAGGATTATTGGTTTTTTGACACTATACAGGTACTTTGGGGGGCGTTCTCCCAAGGTTCAACATGTGGGTGAGATTGGCATAAATATCCTTGACGGCTACAGGGATAAGGGGTTAGGTTACAGGATGATGAATTTTGCGATAGATTGGGCCAGGCGCAGGGGTTATACCAAGCTGTGCCTGAGCGTTTTCAGTACCAATGAAAGGGCAATATATCTTTATAAAAAATGCGGATTTGTGGAGGAGGGAAGGAGGAAGGCCCAGTTTAAGATAGGTGATACGTATGTAGATGAAATTGAAATGGGCCTTTTTCTGTGATAACTGATATGGACTATAAAGAAGCTATTGAGTGGATACATTCGGTAAACAGGTTTGGCATGAAGCTGGGGCTCGACAATATAAAGAGGTTGACCGATGCTCTTGGAAACCCACAAAATAAGTATAAAATTATTCATGTGGCCGGCACGAACGGCAAGGGTTCTGTTTGCGCTATGACAGCCTCTATTCTGAAGGAGGCTGGCTATAAGGTTGGGCTATATATATCCCCATATCTGGAGGAGTTTAATGAGAGGATACAGATAAATGGGGTGAATATTCCCAATGAGGACCTGGCCAGACTTGCCACGCAGGTTAAGAGCATTATAGATGGTATGGTTTCAAGCGGACTTGCCCATCCCACTGAGTTTGAGGTTGTTACGGCTATAGGTCTTAAGTATTTTGAGGAACAGGGAGTGGACTTTGCGGTTGTTGAGGTGGGGCTTGGCGGCAGATTTGATGCTACCAATGTGGTAACGCCCCTTGTAAGCGTGATTACCAATATCGGTTACGACCATATGGATGTGCTGGGTGATACACTGCCCAAGATAGCCTTTGAGAAGGCAGGGATTATAAAGAGAGGTATAAGGGTGGTATCCTATCCTCAGGAGGCGGAGGTGCTGGATGTCATCAAGGCGAGATGCGAAGAGGAGGGAGCTTACCTTTCCGTGGTGGACCTTGATGATATAAGGCTAAAGGCAACATCGCCAGATGGCCAGGCCTTTGAATACAAGGATTTGAAAGACCTAAGGATATGTCTCCTGGGTGAACATCAGCTTTTGAATGCTGCTACTGCCATAAATGCCATCTGCTACCTTGGGGACTATGGCATAGACATTAAAGATGAGGCCATAAGGAGAGGGTTGGAAAATGCCAGGTGGCCAGGACGCTTAGAGGTAATGAAACAAGACCCCTATATCCTTATAGACGGTGCGCATAACCCACAGGGTGCAGGTGTACTTCGGAAAGCAATAGAAGATATCTTCAATTACAGAAAATTAGTGCTTGTCATTGGTGTCCTCAAAGATAAGGACGTTGATGGTATATTGAAGACTATACTGCCTATTGCCAATGCAGCAGTGCTCACAAAGCCTGATAACCCCAGAGCTTTATCAGCTGCAGAACTGAATGATAGAGTAAAAAATATAATGCCAGGACTTAAAACATACTGCGAAGATGACATTGAGAGTGCAGTTAGAAAGGGCATAGAGCTTACTGATAGAAAAGATCTTCTTCTTATGTGCGGCTCTTTATACCTTATAGGAGAAGTGCGGAAAATTTTAAGAAAGATGTAATATGGATAAGCCCCTTTAGAATAACCTTATACAAAGTATTCTAAGAGGGGTGTTTTTTATGGATGGTGAAAAACTTCTCTTTGAAGTTGATGACGCATTAAAAGACATGAAGCTGGCAGAGGAAGATCTGGAAGATGCCCAGAAAAGATATCAATTTGCCTGTGAGAGGTATAGATTTCTCCTGCGGAAGGCCAGAGAAATGAATTTAAAATGGAATAAGGATAAACTTTATATGAAACTAATACAGGAAGACTAAGTGTCAGTAATCCCCCCTGAATCATATTAATAATATATAGAACAGGGGGGATTGCTATGCCTTTTAGAATTCCTAAAACGCCTAAGATTGTTTTCGTTACAGAAAATGTACCAGAAGGTTACGTTTCTTACGGCTTAACTCTAATAGGGGCAGAAGTTATGTGGAACAGGACATATGGAGAGAATGTGGTTGTTGCAGTAATAGATACAGGAATAGATTACAAACATCCAGAATTAAAGGATAGAGTGATAGGTGGTAAAGACTTTACCGGTTCAGGAGATTTCATGGACGACAATGGCCACGGTACACACGTAGCAGGTATAATAGCAGCCTCGGGTGTAAAGATTTCTGGAGTTGCTCCTAAAGCCAATCTTTTAGCAGTAAAGGTGCTGGATAAGGAAGGGGGAGGACAGGACCAGGATGTAGCAGACGGTATTGCATGGGCTGTGGAGAATGGTGCAGAGGTTATATCCATGAGCTTTGGCTCTGCAAACCCCAGCCCTGTTGTAAGGCAGGCACTCAGGTTTGCATATAAGAAAGGGGCTGTATTGATTGCTGCAGCAGGAAATGAAGGAGACGAAAACATTGATGCAGATACAGTGGATTATCCTGCCAGATATCCTGAAACCATAGCCGTAGCTGCAGTTGATGCTAAAAAAATCGTAGCGCCATTTTCAAGCAAAGGTCCGGAGGTAGATATAGCAGGGCCAGGCGTAGACATATATTCCACATATATTGGAGGAAAGTATGTATACCTTTCAGGAACATCCATGGCAACACCGCATATATCTGGTGCTGTAGCACTTGTATTATCAGACTGCAAACGAATCATGGGGCGAAAGATGGCACCTGAAGAGTTAAAGGATTATCTCATAATGCACACAGAGGACCTTGGTCCGAAAGGGAAAGACAATGCATATGGATACGGCCTTTTCACATTTAATTATGGTGCTTCATTGCCATCTAAAGTTAAAGAGATAAGAATAAAACTGGATAAAGGCTTTACTCGTATGAATGGTGTAGTTCAGCTGGGATCCAGAGTGGCCTTAATTGATGGTAAAGAGGTCAACATGGATGTCGAACCATTTAAATTTGGTGATTACGTCTATATATCCGCAAAATTTTTAGCTGAACAGCTCGGTGCAAAAGCAAACCTGAGTACATCGGAGAAAGAACTTATAATCTCAAATAACAAAGGTACCAGATTGGCAGATTTTGCCGACCTGGACTGCTAATGCAAAAAGAAAGTGAATTCTATTGATTAAATTAATCATATATGTTAAAATATAATTCGTCAGTCGGGGCATAGCGCAGGTGGTAGCGCGCATGGTTCGGGACCATGAGGTCGCAGGTTCAAGTCCTGTTGCCCCGACCATCTTTATTGTATTTACAAGCATTTGCGGATATGTATAAATTTTATGTAAAGATTTTATACCACGCAACCAATAAAATGATAAATAAACCGGGTTGATTCCCGTTTTTTTTGTTTTGTAGATGTAAGTCATATATACGATAGTTTACCAGCAGGTTTTGCTTAAGTTATGGTGCCACATGGGAATTTCAATTCAAAACAGTGTAAGAATCGGGCATTTATTCCGATTATCTCAGTCATTTCCAAGGCTATTCATTAGATATGGGTATATATCTTTAGCTTTGTATTTCCAGTTTTTACATATCTGCATGGCCTGTTCTGAGGTAGGGACATTTAGATTTAGTTCGATTAATACCATTTCGTTTTCTATTACCTTCAGGTTAGTTATGTACTGCTTATCTGATATCTTATAGTATTCTGCAAATATTTCAGTATCTCTTTTAAAGGACTCACGGTGTAGTGCTATATATTCATCGATGTTTTTCATGGTAGATTCAGGCAATTTATTTTTAAACATATTTAGAATTTGTACCCCTCTGAGCGTTATACTATACATATGGTTATTTTTCTCAACGTACCCGCCATCTACCAGGTCATTTAAATTCTGCATGAATATAAAATAATTCATATACTTGCCGTCTTGCACTATTTCCGTTATCTGATCCTGAGTAAGGGGCCTTTTCGCTCTATCCAATATATATAGAATGATAAGTTTATTCTCAGCTAATTCTCTCATATTTGACATATTACCACCTCTCCTTTATTATATACTATATATAAATATAAAAAAATATAGGTATTCATTATCAAAAATATCTATATATGGGGGTTTTATTTTGGAAGAAGAGATAAAACAGATTATGTTATCTATGGGCGCTTCACTTGTGGGTTTTTCCTATGTAGGAGATCTGGGATACGAGGAATTTCAAGGGTTTGATTATGCTATAAGTTATGCTGTCAGAATGGTTGATGGGGTTATGGATAGTGTAAAGGATGGGCCAACACATACTTATTATCACCTTTATAGAACAGTAAACGCACTCATAGACGATATAGGTCTTAAGACCTCCATTTATCTGGAGGAAAAGGGATTTAAAGCTATCCCGATCCCGGCATCCCAAAGCGTAGGAGAGTTAAAAGCTGCTTTCCCTCATAAGACTGCTGCTACGAGAGCAGGTCTTGGTTGGATAGGCAAAAACTGCCTTCTTGTGACAGAGGAATACGGGCCACGTGTGAGATTGGGTACTATAATCACCAATGCTGAATTAATGGTTGGTGAGCCAGTAAATCAGAGCGAATGTGGAAAATGCGATATCTGTGTCAGGAACTGTCCATCGCAGTCACTTAAGAATACACTTTGGACTGTCGGCATGGAAAGAGAAGAGATCGTTGATGCTAAGGGCTGCAGTGAGTATATGAAAAAGAACTATCAGAAGATAGGATATGGCCACGTATGCGGCATATGTATAAGTGCATGTCCAAAAGGAGAAAAAAGAAAAAGGCTTCAGTCGCCTTTTATGATATAAGCAATATCAGCGCCATGGTCAGATACTCTTTCCAGCTCTGATATTATATCTATATATATTAGTCCCGACTGGGGTATACATTCGCCGCGGTTAAGCCTTTCTATATGGTCATTTCTCAACTGAATCTGGAGAGTGTCAACCTCATTCTCTCTTTGAAGGATAAGATTAGCCTTATCCTTATTTTTTTCTAAGATGAGAGAGAGACTGTTTTGCAGTATATGATGTACCTTGGCATACATTCCTTTAAGTTCTTTTATTCCATCTGACGAATATGTGAGGTTTGCATCGATGGATTCCTGAGTATAATGGGCTATATCCGCAGTGCTGTTGGACACGCTTATTATGTCAGCCATGATATCATATACGTTATTGATGGTAGCAGACAATTCTCCGGGGAGACCGTTTTTGCCGAGAATAACAAGATAACGGTTCATCTGCTCTTCCATTTCTTTGATCATTTTGTCGTTTTCAAAGACCTGATTCAAGCCGTGGCTATCCTGACTTATAAACGAGTTCATTACTTTTTCCAGGGAGTTTAACGAAAGCAGGCCCATTCGATAGACAATCTTCTTTATCTGTTCCAGGGCTAATGCTGGGGTGACCAGTATTCTTTCATCCAGAAGCTCAAGTTGCTTTTCTTTTTTATTGTCTATATGAATGAATTCACCGACAACTGATGTTACATTTCCAAGGAATATTAATGATATAAGCATGGCAATGGCATTAATAATTGTATTTATAACAGCTATCTGAAGCATTCCATTGGATGTAATAGAATTTACTGCGTCAATAAACTGCGATGAAAATGTTAAAACAATGAGAGAAGTCAGGCAATATATAATAAGCTGAGACCACATAATCAGCCTGTTGCTTTCTTCATTGGACCTGGATAATACAAATATTGACCCTATATTTAAAGAAATTAAAACTGGCAAGGTGGCATCAAAACTAATAAATCCCTGAGTCAACAAAATCTGCAACAGGAATACAGGTATTGTAAAACCTCGAAATATGAAGGCACTGATAAGACCGATAATCAAGCCGACAAAAATGCTGGATATGTTTAATCGGTCAACGAAAACCCCCAATTCCAGGTCATGGGTACGTAAAAAAAAGAAGCAAAAAAACAGAAAGCCCGTTGATAGCAGCAGTTTACCAATGCTTTTTGTCTGGGTGTCTTTATAAAAGAAATAAAGTGCTGTACCTAAAGCAAGAAGCACATATGACCAGTAATTAGGTCTAAAATATGCTATATAGTTTAAAAGAGTGGATCCTAAATTAGAACCCATAATTATTCCAAGGGTCTGGTCCACAGAGATTATGCCTGATTTTAAAAAACCAAGGGAGATATTTCTAACTATAACGCTGTTTTCGATAAGCAGTGACAATAATAATCCGGAAAGGATAAAACCCTTGTTATTTTTCCCGTGGAAATTTAGAAAATGTATAAGCCTGTTTCCTAACAGCTCTTGGACACTGCTTGAAAACAGTATGGTGCCATAAATCAAAAGGGCTATTGCTCCTAAGGAGGAGCCTATATCAGTAATGTTCATTGATTTCCCTCCCATCTCTAATTATATTATTTCCATATATTAAGTAAAGAGTTTTTATGTTGATATAAAAAAAATAACAATACAGTCGATATATAAGATTAGAATAAAATAAGGGGTTGTCATATATGGCTGTGGATCTGGTAAGCGAGATTTCTAAAGTGAGGGCAAATTCTGTTCAAATTGAAAGCAGACCATCAAGTGATTACACAGTTAATAATGGAATAAAAGAGGTTGGAAAAGAGAGTGAGAAACGGCTTGTCAGCGAGGAGCAGTATATTAAGTTCATTGAAGAGGCAAATAAAAAGCTGATTGGGCCTGATACTCGTCTTGAGTTTTCCATACATAAAGGCACCCATGAGGTAGTTGTTAAGATTATTAACGAAGAGACTAACGAGATAATAAAAGAGATACCGCCAGAAAAGCTTCTTGATCTGGTTGCTAAGATCTGGGAGATAGTTGGTTTGTTTGTGGATAAAAGGATATAGGAGGGCAAAATTATGAGCTCATTAAATTCAGTAAATTTTAACAGAGTAAGCGGCCTGGCTTCGGGCATAGACTATGAGTCTATAATAAACAATTTGATGAAGGCAGAGAGGATACCTCTGGACAAACTCAATCAGAATAAGACAATCTTAGAATGGAAGCAGCAGGACTATAAATCTCTAGCAAAAGATATCTATGATTTCAACCAGCAGGTTTTTAATATGCAGCTTTCATCAAGTTATAAAGCAAAGACTGTAGGTGTAAGCAATGAAGTAATTGCCTCAGCTACAGCCAGTACTTCTGCTGTAAATGGGATATATACCCTGGATGTCACCGCTCTTGCAAAACCTGCATATATGGCAAGCAGTGAAAATTTACCAACTTCTTATAATAGTGATGGAAGCAAAAAAACCTTGAAGGAGCAGTTTAGCAGCATAACTGCAAGTGGCTCTGTTAACTTGTCTATAGTAAATGGTGGCAAGGAAGCAACAATTACGGTGGATTTGGATAATGATACCATATATACACTGGCGTCTAAAATAACTAATTCAGGTATAGGCATTACAGCCTCGTATGATGAAAATCTTCACCGATTCTTTATTATGTCAAACACTACAGGGAGCACTAATAATATCAGCTATAAGGATATAGACTCATCAACACTTATGTCAGATATATTGAAGCTGCCAACATCTGCATCTGGTTCAGACGCTCAATTTGAATTTAATGGCCTGGCCTTTACACAACCAACCAACAGCTTTACGATAAATGGACTAAATGTTAACTTAAAGGCCGCAGGAACATCTACCATCACGGTGAATAATGACACAGACTACATTTTCAATCAGGTAAAAGATATATTAAATAAATATAATGATGTCATATCTAAGATAAACACAAAACTATCAGAAGAGCGGTACCCCGACTATCTGCCTTTAACTGACGACCAGAGGGAACAGCTCACTGATAAGCAGCAGGAACAGTGGGAAGAAAAGGCAAGGAGCGGCCTGCTGAAAAATGACCCTATGTTATCCAGTTTGCTGACTTCCATGAGGAATGCCATATATACAAAGATAGACGATGCAGATCCCTCATATGACACGTTAGCGGATATCGGGGTTACAACGGGCTTCTGGTATGAGAATGGCAAACTGTATATAGATGACAGCAAACTCAGAGACGCTATTGAGAATAATTCAGACGCTGTCATTAATCTGATGCAGGGTGTTATGGGTAAGATGAATGATGTCATAGATAATGGATTGGACAGCATAAAACAGTATGCAGGAGATTATCTCGGTGTTACTCTCTTTGACCAGAGTTTTCTTGCAAGACAAATAAGGGATATGAATGACCGCATCTTAGAAATGGAAGATAGATTAAGTGTTACTGAGGATAGATATTACAGACAATTTACACAGATGGAGCAGCTCATCAGCCAGATGAACGCACAGAGTGCATGGCTGGCTCAACAGTTCCAGTAAGATAATAAAGGAGGGCATCATGATTAACTACTATAATGAATATATGAATAATACTGTTCTCACATCAACACCTGAAGAACTGATATTAATGCTCTATGATGGGTGTATAAAATTCATAAACAGGGCTATTATGTCCATAGATGATAAAAATTGGACAGAAGCCAACAGCAATATTTTGAGGGCAGAGGATATAATAACTGAACTTCGCGTAAGCCTTGACATGCGCTATGAAATATCCAGAAATTTAGACAGTCTGTATGAATTTTTTATGGATGTTCTTGTCCAGGCGAATATATCTAAAGACAAAGAGAAATTAATGCAGATTTTACCTTTGATTAAAGATTTAAGGGGTACATGGGCAGAGGCTGAAAAGAAGGTATAAATGGAGGGGTACCTGTGAATGGGGAAAAGACAGTGGTTGACCAAAGGCTGACTTTGTTTGAAAAACTTTATTCTCTTTCATTAAAACAGGAAGAAGCCATAGATAATGTGGATTTTGATACACTGGCGACGCTCATAGAGGAAAAACAGCAAATAATAAATGAGATAGACTTATTGAATGTAAGAGATGCTATAGATAAGACACCACATTCTACGGAGCTTTTAAGGGAGTTGCAGAAAAAAATTAAGGCTATGGATGATAATAACAGGGGAAAACTTATCAATATGGCAGATGTACTAAATGAGAAAATAAACATGATAAAAATGGAAAAACGCCAGATAAAGGCCTTGTATATGGATATAGGAGATAGAGGCAATTATCTTGATAGGAGGGGGTAACCCCTTTTATTTTTTGTCTCCGTTGATTAGGGAATTAAATTGTGCTAAACTAAAGACAAAATAAGCTGGCAGGAGTGTTGCGACAATGAAAGACAAGGGGCGAGACCAGAAACTGAATAGTAATTATCACGGGGAAAACAAATCCATGATAAATGAAGTAAACAAAACATTTACTTGTGCAGTGGATGTGGTTGCATCTATAGAACTCTTTGAAGAATATGTATATATTAAGTACAATTTATACAGGCTTGAGAATTCATATATGGAGGATGAACTGACTAATAAATTTTCGTATATAGATGATATAATAATAGATTTTAAACAGGTTCTGAATATGGAAGGCGTATTAAAAAGTAAAAAAATATTTGAACTTTATCAGATTAAAAAGTTGCTTATGAGGTATTATGAAGAATACAGGTTTTTATCTTCTTATGCTCATCATATATACCGCCTGTATAATTATTGGTGCAACAAAAATGATAGATATCGCCGCAAATATGACCTGAAGGACTTTTATAAGAAGCTGTATGCCTCATTAAGAGATAGAGATGAACAAACAGTCAAAAATATACAGCAGGAAATTATGTCGGTGATTCCTATACGTGTTACGAAGGAGTTTTTCTTTAACTATTTAAAAAATTCCATATCCGGGAAGATAGAAGAGGACCCTGACGGAGCTTTAGAGATGATATATGACATTTATGAGATAATTACCGAAAATTTTGATGAATCGAATACCTTTCCAGACAATCCATATTTCAGGTATCTTAAAGAATATATAAATATGGATTATAAAGGAATGTCAAGAAGAAAGCTGCGTATATATTGTAGTGAGCTTAATAGATATTCAGTTATTTTGGACATGATTTGCGATGTTATATGGTCATACATCATGTCTGCAAATCGTATAATGATGATTTTGCTTGATTTTGATATAAATTACAAATCACTCATTGAACTTGAACCTCTTGTGGCGATCGCATACAGATATGTTTTAAATCCGGATAATGGCAGAGAGATGCATGTTAACAGCAAGGCATTGTTTCATCAGCTCAGAATGGCTATTCATCGATGGTATGATGTATTGAAAAGATGTTCTGTTACAATTGAAGATATTAATAATTTGAATTTAGAAGATGGAGATATGGTTACGGAGGATTTGGTTGACTTCGTTAACTATTTTTATTACCTGAACATACTTGCATCTGAAAATGAAGACATGGAGTTTGACGGCTATAATGAAATATCATCTGAAGATCTATACATGGCACTGGATAGTATAATATATGAGATTGATTTTAAGCTGGGTATTTTAAAACCGGATGAGAGAAAGATTATGATCAGGGACGTTATATCCAGCGTTTATCCGGTTTTTAAGAACGTAAATGAATTTATAAGTTTTGTAAAAAAGTCGGTAGAATTTGATACTACCGATGCTGAAAAAGCTCTTACCATAAAAAGTATTAATGATATTCTAAAACGGTATAAGCTTCTTGATTGAAATAGTATATATATTTGTGATATAATATAGTATATATTATTTCATGGGAGGCAAAAATGTTCAAGGGAATAAAGTTATATATTGTGGTTGTTGTGGCAGCACTTTTGCTTGCTTTGCTTCTATTTGGGTTTAACATATACATGCAGTATATGTATAATGGCCTGGAACAGAGGATAAGGTCGATAGAAGGCGTAAGGTCGGTTGAGATTGTTAAGGATAAGGTTTCTGAAAAGATACATGTGGGTATAGACAAAGAGGCAGACCTTCAGGAGATATATTTAAAGATAGAAGAGGAGGCAAACAAGGAAGCACCTCAAGCGGAGATTAAAATTCAGGATACAAAGGGCAAGAACTATGATAGGTTAAAAGATGCTTTTGATATTATATCCTTCGATATATATGAATCCATGGTTAACGGTAATTTCCTGGAAATGCGAAACAGCATTCAAGAGAAATTAAAATCAAGCGGGATAAATTATATAATTAAAATAGATGAAAAGAATATATATCTGACGCTTTTATATGGCGATAGTGCACTTTATAAGGTGATAAACTACTCGCAAGCTTTAAGGGGGAATCTCAATGATTAGAGAAATATTGATTGGCTCTGCTGTGGCAGTGACCATCTTTCTGGCTATTCTTGGATTTGATATTACCCCTATAATATTTATAGGGGTAATGCTGTTTATGCTTAACTTTCTGTTAGAGGGAAAGATGGGCGGTGGTCTAAAGACAGTAAATGTTACCAGCACGGTGACTTTTGATGATATTGGGGGGCAGGATACTGCAATAAGGGAATTAAAAGAGGCACTGGATTTTATTATTCATGATACAGAGATTAAAAAGCTCGGAATAAGGCCTCTAAAGGGTATCCTTTTATGGGGACCTCCAGGGACGGGTAAAACTCTGCTGGCTAAGGCTGCAGCGTCGTATACTGATTCCGCATTTGTGGCTTCTTCGGGAAGTGAGTTTATAGAGGTGTATGCAGGTGTAGGAGCTCAGAGGGTCAGGAAGCTTTTTGAATCTGCAAGAGATGAAGCTGCAAAACAAGGGAAAAGGGGTGTGGTGGTGTTCATAGATGAAATAGAGATAATTGGTGTAAAAAGAGGCAGAAATGAGAGCCATATGGAATACGACCAGACATTAAATCAACTGCTTGTAGAAATGGATGGTATTAACCAGAATGATGATATAAAAATACTGGTAATAGCTGCAACAAACAGGATGGATATGCTTGACG
Organism: Thermoanaerobacteraceae bacterium; assembly: GCA_030016635.1. Classification (GTDB taxonomy): domain Bacteria; phylum Bacillota; class Thermoanaerobacteria; order Thermoanaerobacterales; family UBA4877; genus JASEJQ01. Next base: position 14,821 of record JASEJQ010000039.1, read on the forward strand.
AGGCACTTTTAAGGCCAGGCCGATTTGACAGACAGGTACGGGTTGACCTTCCGGATAAAAAGGGACGTCTGGATATTTTAAAAATACATTCAAAGGGAAAACCTCTGGCGCCAGATGTGGACCTGGAAAAGATTGCACAGGATACATTTGGGTTTTCCGGTGCACATCTGGAGTCACTTGCTAATGAGGCTGCCATACTGGCACTCAGGGATAAATCCGATGTAATTACACAAAAACATCTTACCGAAGCGGTTGATAAGGTCATCATGGGGGAAAAACTGGATAGAAAACCAACTGCGGAGGAACTTAGGCGAGTAGCTATCCATGAGACAGGCCATGCAGTGGTCATTGAAACACTTATGCCGGGTAATGTTGCCAATATCACTATAGCTCCGAGAGGTAATGCACTTGGCTTTGTGAGGCAGACCGAAAAAGAGGACCGCTACCTTTACACCAGAGAAGAGCTGGAAAAACAAATAATGATATGCCTGGGTGGAGCTATGGCAGAAGAAATAATACTAACAAACAGGAGTACAGGTGCATCCAATGACTTCGAACAGGCGGTAAAATATGCAAAAGATATTATTTACTCAGGCATGTCGAGGCTTGGAATAATAAGCAGGGATGATATGCCCAAAAGAGATATAAGCAGGGTGGCATCCGAAATTATCAAAGGCTTGGAGGCTGACGTACGCTCCATAATTGAAAGTAATAGAGATATTATTATATACCTTGCTGACATTATTCTAAAAGAAGAAAGCATTACAGGTGATATGCTGAGGAATTCCTTGAACAGCGCAGCTGCTTGATATGAGCTTTGAATTAGACGGGGCAATCCCGTCTTTTTTTATTCAAGGCAAGAAATCAATAAATCCTGCACATAATAAATGATAAAGAAAAGTTTATATGTAAAATAATTTGACACTGAAAATATTTTATCATATAATATTACATCAATAGAAATATCCAAAGGAGATGAGACAGCGTGGATGGAGAGAATAAACTTATAAATAACTTTACAGAAGGGAGTATTCCAAAACATCTTCTATCCTTTTCGGTTCCACTTTTTATCGGCAATATACTTCAGGCTCTTTACAATACGGTGGATAGTATATGGGTCGGCAGGTTCTTGGGTCCACAGGCGCTTGCAGCCGTATCTGTGAGCTTTCCGATTATCTTTATACTGGTTGCCTTAATCACAGGTATTACAATGGCAACGACAGTAATGGTGGCTCAATATGTGGGAGCCAAAAAGATTGATATGGTAAAGAAGGCAGTGGGAAACTCACTTTTTTTACTCATTATAGCATCAATTATAGCCTCTGCTGCAGGGATATTGCTTAATAAAACACTCTTAAGGCTTATTAATACCCCGGAAGAGATTCTTCCTATGGCTTCAGGGTATGCCAATATAATTTTTACAGGGCTTATATTCATGTTCGGGTATAACATGACCAGTGCTATTTTAAGAGGTCTGGGCGATTCCAGGACACCACTTAGGTTTCTCTTTTATTCTACAATGATAAATATAGTACTTGACCCCATAATGATATTTGGCCTTGGACCCATACCTAAAATGGGGATACAGGGAGCTGCGCTGGCCACAATTTTATCTCAAGCCATATCTTTTGTTCTTGCTCTGAGGTATCTTGATAAAAATGGCCACGTCATAAGTTATAAACTACAGGATATAAGATATGATAGTGAGCTAACCAGACTTACTATAAAAATCGGTCTTCCAGCAGGCATACAGCAAACCGTTGTAGCCCTTGGCAATACGCTGATTATGTCCATTGTAAATGGTTTTGGCGTAAATGTAGTGGCAGCTTTCAATGCAGCACAAAAATTAGATTCTTTTGCTTTTATGCCGTCAATGTCAATAGGAATGGCTACCTCTACTTTAACAGGACAGAATATGGGTGCAGGCAAAACGGAGAGGGTCAAGGAGGTTGCAAGGTGGTCTGAGATTATTGCTATTCTTATTACTGGTATTATTACAGCTGTTTTTCTACTTATACCAGATAAGCTGCTGCTGCTCTTTACTACTGACAGGGAGGTATTAAGCTTAGGGGCGCAGTGTTTAAGGATTCTGGCTATATCCTATGTTCCATTTGGACTGATGTGGACGTTCAATGGTATTATAAGAGGAGCTGGAGATACCCTTATAACAATGATAATCTCCATGATTTCATTGTGGGTTGTTAGAATTCCACTTTCCGCATACCTATCGAAAACTGGCCTGGCCCAGAATGGCATCTGGATTGGCATGGCAAGCGGTTCGATTTTAAGTGCGATCCTGAGCTATGCATATTACCGCTCCGGAAGATGGAAGAGAAATGCCATTGTAAGGCATTCACCGGATGATAAGGCACTGGAAAATATAGATGACGTTGACCTGAATTTCCAGGAGTAGAGGTAAAAGTATATGATAATGGAAGATTTAAATAATGAGTTGAGCACATTTTTCATAAACTGCAGCACCTGGTTCCATGACCTTGCCAGAGAATCACTCAATGAACTTGGAATAACGCCTGGCCAATATAAACTATTGCATATAATAAAAAAGAGTCAACCGTGCAAAATGAGCGAACTAGGTGACAATATACATGTGAGTTATGGCAGCACTACTGTTATGGTAAACAAATTAGTAGAGATGGGTCTTATTGAAAGAATGGACTACCCTAAGGACAGAAGGGTAATATATATAAAACTGACGGAATCAGGTGCATCACTGATAGATGAACACCAGAAGGTATTTAATGAGATATTGGATAGGAGACTGGCAAAGTTGACTGAAGAGGAACAAAAAATACTTTTTGGCAGCGTAAAAGAGTTAAATCAATTACTGGAAAGGTTATTGTAAAGGGGAGATACTCTGTATCGCCCCTAAAAATATTCATTTATCACCTCAAAGGCATCCTTATCTATCAAAAGATTTCCGTATTCATTCAGCACTCCAGAAGAAGTATTGGCCTTTATTCCGTATTCGTCCAGCATAGCCTGGGCCTTTTTAGTAAGATATCCGCTCAAAGATAGGACGTATTTATTTTGATATTTATACAGACTGCTCTCTCCAGAAAATAGCCCATCTATTTCTCTTGAGAGTGTAACTAAATCATCAAATGTATCAAATACATAATAATTATTCAGATAGCTTTTTGGTGGTTTGCTGGAAAGCCAAACTGATTTAGAATTAGGTATCCGGGTCACCACAACGACAAAACTGTCATATGATACCGGAGCCACCTCAACTATTAACTTTGAATTGTCCACATCAAAACTTTCCTCTAAATATGCCTCATATAGCAATTCCCAGAAAAGTGACTGGACTTTTGTATTATCATAATATAAATCATTAATGTCTATGTTTTTTTTCTTTAAATCTGCGGCGGTGATTAAAATCCTTATTTTATTTTCATTGATTTTTTCTATTTTCATCCCGCCCACCTCCAAACTATTGATTCTTAAATATTTTATGTTATTCCTTTTATTATTATCCATTATAGCACACAACTATATTTTTTCATAGGAAGCAAGATATTCCTGTTGTCATATATAGATTATTTTAAGGTGATGGACACAGCATGGAGGCGTAACCGGCGAAATGCAGACATTAGTGGAATAGGGACATTTTTCATTGGCATAGCGCATCATCAAAGTAGAGAAGTGTACCTTGACCTTGATGTATCAAGACGAGCACTCAAGGTGCTGGATGTTATTAATATTTACGCAAAATCATAAAAGGAGGATTTCTGACTCCTCCTTTTATGATGCGGTTACCATTCTGAAGTCTTTAATTATCTCTTCTATTTCAAAACCGTTTAATGAATCTTTTTCAAGGAGTTTTTTCACTATTTCTTCCAGCAGGTCTTTATTTTCCTGAAGTGCTGCTATTGTCTCTTTGTAGCATTCGTCTATTATCTTATTCGCCTCTCTGTTTATATTTTCATTGTCATTTATGCATTGATTGTCATATACCCTTTTGCCTATGTCGCTCATACCGTAAGAGGTAATCATGGTTAAGGCTATTTGGGTAGCTTCTTTGAGGTCGTTCTGAGCACCGGATGATACATCTTTGAAGATGAGCTCTTCGGCTGCCCTTCCACCTAAAAGCACCTTTATTCTGTTTAAGAGCTGCGTTTTGGTCTCAAGAAAGTTATCTTCATTGGGTAGATTTAATACATAACCCAAGGCCTGGCCTCTTGGCTTAATAGATATCTTACCTATGGAGTTAACCTTAAGCAGACTTGAAATCAAAGCATGACCAGCCTCATGGTAAGCCACCATCAATTTTTCTCTTTCAATGATATCCGCATTTTTCTTTTCTATGCCTGCGATAACTCTCTCTATAGCTTCATCAAATTCCTCATTGCCTATATGCTTTTTATTTCTTCTTACTGCCAGTATGGCGGCCTCATTGGCGATACTGGCAAGATGGGCACCCGTCATTCCATAGGTTCTGGATGCCAGCTCCTTCAAATCCACATTGGGTTCCAGGGGTTTATTTTTGGTGTGCACGCGCAATATTTCTTCTCTGGCTCTCAGATTTGGATGGCCTATATATATATGCCTATCAAAACGGCCAGGCCGTAAAAGCGCCTCATCAAGAAGGTCCAGCCTGTTTGTTGCTCCAATCACTATAACGGTCTCTTCATTGGAGTTAAAACCATCCATCTCCACGAGAAGCTGATTTAAGGTCTGATCCTTTTCTGAATTGTTGTCAATATTTCTACGACTGCCTACTGCGTCTATTTCATCAATGAATATTACGCTGGGTGCACTCTTGCGGGCCTTTTGGAACAAAGCTCTTATTCTGCTGGCACCAACGCCTACATATTTTTCCACAAATTCCGAGCCGCTTACCGGATAAAAAGAAGCTTTTGTTTCACCTGCCAGAGCACTGGCAAGCAGCGTCTTACCTGTGCCTGGTGGCCCGTAGAATATTATACCCTTGGGAAACTTTGCGCCGAGAGCCCTGTACTTTTGAGCGTTGTTCATGTAGTCAACCAGGTCCTGCAACTCTTCTATTACCTCATCCAGTCCGGCTACGTCCTTAAAAGTAGTAGGCGGTTTGTTCTGGTCCTTCTCTTTATTTTTAGGTGCAGGTACTGCAACAGGCGACAATTCCTTGTCGTCATAAAACATGAGGTAGAAAAAGGAAACAGCAAATACTATCAGCAAAATCAAAACCCAGGCCATAGCTATTACCTACTTTCAAATACTGTTTGCATAAGTATTTTTTTAAAATATCAATGATTATATTCATCAAATAAAAATGTAATTTATGGTTAAAAAGTATAATAACGCATTTCAAAGAATAAATTTATTAAAGAATGGGGGGATAAAATGCGTGTTATCTTTATTAAATGGGACAGACTTATTAAAACGTTTGCAGTTTTTATACTTGTAGGTATATCTATTATCTACTATACAGGCGGGTATACTGGTATCATAACCGTATTTGCCCCACAAAGAGAAATTCCGATATACAACGTGGACACAAAAGAAAAAAAGGCTGCCGTAACATTTGACGCAAGCTGGGGTGCAGAGAACACTATAAAAATTCTGGATATACTTGACCAATATGACGCCAAAGCTACTTTTTTCTTAGTAGGGATCTGGGTAGATGATTACCCTGATCTGGTAAAGGAGATAAGCAAGAGGGGACATGAAATAGGAAACCATTCCACCACTCATCCGCATATGAACAACCTCTCTGAAGCAGAAATAGAAAAAGAACTCACCACCACAACAGAAAAGATAAGGAAGTTGACAGGAAAAGACGTAAAGGTATTCAGACCGCCATTTGGAGAATACAATAACAGGGTGGTCCTGACTGCCAGAAGGCTTGGGTACCACGTCATACAGTGGGACGTTGATTCACTGGATTGGAAGGGCTTGTCTGCTGATGCAATGGCCAATAGAATATTGCCAAAAGTAAAGGAGGGGTCTATAATACTTTTTCATAACGATGGAGAACATACGCCAGAGGTACTGCCGACTGTACTTGGAGAGCTTAAAAATAAAGGCTATGGTTTTGTGAGGGTATCTGACCTTATATATAAAGACAACTATTATATAGACCATCAAGGTATCCAGCATTTGCAAAGTGACAACTCCCAATAATATATGAAATTGTTGGTATTATACAGTATTGCTGAGCTTATTTCTTTATATAATTGAAGTGTACTATATCTTTAAAGATAGAAGCGGATAATGCTCTAATAGGCAAATCGACAAAATACGACAAAATCTATATAATCATGTTATCACTGCGATTATTAAGTAAGGGGTGATAACATGAAAAAGATTGCAGCATTTGTCATGATTTTCGTATTCGTATTTGCCATTGCTTTGGTCTCTGATACAAATGAAGCAGAAGCGGCCAGCAAAGTGCACGTGGTGAGCAAGGGAGAGACGTTATATGAGATAGCTGGCTGGTATGGAACAACAGTCGATGCGATAAAACAGGCAAATAACTATTGGAGTGATACCATAACACCGGGACAGAGGCTAATAATTCCTACAAGCACATCGAGCTCATCTGGGGACAAGGTCCACGTGGTAAGCAAGGGAGAGACACTGTATGAGATAGCTGGCTGGTATGGAACAACAGTCGATGCGATAAAACAGGCAAATAACTATTGGAGTGATACCATAACACCGGGACAGAGGCTAATAATTCCTACAAGCACATCGAGCTCATCTGGGGACAAGGTCCACGTGGTGAGCAAGGGTGAGACGCTGTATGAGATAGCAAGCTGGTATGGAACAACAGTCGATGCCATAAAACAGGCAAATAACTATTGGAGTGATAATATAAAACCCGGACAAAAGCTTGTAATACCAGTGAGTTCATCAGGGTCTTCAAGATCTGCTGCCACGTTGACTTCAAGAGACTGGTCAGCAAGACTGAGTCGCAGTGACGTATACTTACTTGCAAAGCTAATAAATGCTGAGGCAAGGGGAGAGCCTTACGAGGGACAGGTGGCGGTAGGTGCAGTTGTCCTTAACAGAGTCGAAAGTCCTGATTTCCCCAATACTATAGCAGGTGTTATATATCAGCCTCTTGCATTTACTGCAGTTAGCGACGGCCAGATATATTTGGAACCGAATTCTACAGCATTAAAAGCTGCAGAGGATGCGGCAAGCGGCTGGGACCCGAGCGGAGGAGCTCTTTACTACTATAACCCTGCCAAAGCACAATCAAAATGGATATGGTCGAGGCCAGTAATTAAAAAAATTGGAAATCACGTTTTTGCAAAATAAAGAAGCTGTCGCAATGATAGCTTCTTTTTACATATAAACAACTATTTATGTATATCATAATATTGATTTAGGTGTAAGAACCATGTTGAGAATGATATGTAACATCAAATGCAACCT
>JASEJQ010000003.1 GCA_030016635.1 Thermoanaerobacteraceae bacterium
CTCTCTTTAAGGTTGCATTTGATGTTACATATCATTCTCAACATGGTTCTTACACTAAAATCAAAGCATGATTTTTGGTAAGCGAAAAGGCAAGACGTGCAGCTTTTTCCTCTACAGTCTTGTACACATCTTTATCATCAAATGACTGTAGTGCACCATACCCAAAAGTTAGGAAAAATGCAACCTATATTTAAATCAACAGATATCGGCCTCATAATAAACAAAACCGGCCGATTTTGGCCGGTTTAATATCTGTGAGGTGAGGTGTTTATAAACTTTACAGAAGCTGGAGGATTTCATTTAAGCCCTCAATAATCTGCTTCTGCTCTCCTATCCTGGTATTCTGGATCTCAATTATATTGTTCAGGTTTTCTTCAAATGCATCCCAGCCCTGTTCTTTCCTGTTCTGTATCATTCTAAGCTCTTCTATCCTTATTTTGCCGAGGGTGCCGGCAAGCTCCTGCCTGTGGCTGTTTATCTCATCGAGTAGTTCATCCAATTGATCTATTGTGGCCTCATCAGGATTTTCACCGTTTTTAATCATTTCTTCAATCGTGCTCTTTATCTGCTGGCTCAGCTTCCTTATCTCCTGTTCCTGAGATTTTATCGTTTTTCTGTTTTCCTTAATCTGATCAAGCTGTGGTTTATACTCCTGAAGCTTTCCTTGCGCTTCCGGGACTTTGGCTTTAACTTCCTCCCTTTTTACCCCATTGCCCGGATTGGTATTTGGCGCCTGGGCAAATGCCGCTGTGCATAATGTCAAAATCATTATTATTGTAATAGCTGACGCAACTATCTTTTTCATTTTACAATCCCTCCTATTAAAATTCTAAACTTGAATCTGAGATATCGTCCATGTTGTTGAGGATGTTTACGAGGTTATCCATCTCCTGGTCTATTTCCTGCAGTGCCTTTGCTGCCTTCTCGTCAGACACATTGGTGTCGGTCTTGACTACTACCTCGGCAGAGGTTTCAGTTGAATCAGATTTATTGACACTTTCTGATGACTTGTCAGAGGTTCCGCTGCCTGCAGTCTTATCAATTACTGTACTGCCTGATTGCAAATTGGAAGTCTCAGTGTTTGCAGTCTCATTAGTATCAGCCTTCTGGGCGTTTCCCGGTGTTTGCAGGTTGGAATCTGTACTGATCTGATTCTGTCCTGGTACTGCCTGCTGCGTATCTCTGCTAACTCCGCTACCGCAACCTGATACAATGAGCATTGATGCTACTACTATGAGCGGTAATATTTTAAATCTAATCATACCCTTTCCTCACCTCCATGTTTATTTTCTCACCGTATTTTTGCCAATTTATAAACAAAATGTAAACAAAGTATAAAATCATAGTGGCAGGTCAAAAATAAATGTGGTATCCTGGCCTGGCCTGCTTTCTGCCCTTATCGTGCCGCCGTGGAGCTCAACCAATTCCTTTGCTATGGCCAGGCCTAGCCCGTGACCTTGCCCTGCATTATCTCCCCTGTAAAACCTGTCGAAGATAAACGGCATGTTTTCCTCGGGTATGCCCGGGCCGGTGTCCGACACCTTAAATACAGCTCTATCGTCAGACCTTCGGGCTGATACGGTTATATGGCCGCCGGCAGGCGTGAACTTAACTGCATTGCCTATAAGATTTATCAGCACCTGCTTTATCCTATCCCTGTCTGCTGTGATATTAAATTCCTCCTCTACCTCTGCCCTAATCTCTATGTCCTTATCCCTACACTCCATTTCAAACCCTTTTATTGCCTCATCCATAAGGCTTTTTACCGGGAATTCCTTTTTATACAGCTTCACACTCCCTGTCTGGAGTTTTGAAAGTTCTAATAGGTCTCCCACCAGATTGGTCATCCTGCCTACCTCATCTAAAGCAATCCGCAGGTACTGCCTCTCTTCCTCAGGCCTCACCATTCCGTCCATTATTCCCTGTATAAACCCTCTGATGGTAGTAAGCGGGGTCCTCAGTTCATGAGATATATTGGATATGAGTTCCTGCCTCATCTTTTCTATCCTGCTTAGCTGGTTTTTCATGTAATTGAAGGAATCAGCAAGAAGTGCTATCTCGTCGTCTCCCGTTATGCTTATATCCTCTGAAAATTTTCCTTCAGCAATCTCCCTGGCAGCACCCGCCATACGTATAATGGGCTCAGTAACCCGCCTTGATACTATATAGATAACAATAGCTGCAAACAGGATAAAGGCCAGGCCTGATCCCCCATATGACCCTATACATGTGGTCTATGGCCTGTCCCAGTTCATTTAAAGGGGAGAAGAAGAGTACAGCCCCCTCTTCACTACCCTCAATATAGATGGGGATTCCTACAAATATCACATCCATATTGATATTTTGAGGTCGTATGCGCCTTGCCACCTGCTTACCTGAGGCAACATCCTTTATGTCCTCAGCCAGTACACTGCTGTAACCGCTTTGAATCTGCGGCCTGAATTCTTCAAGGTTCTTAGTCTTTAAAACATAGACGCTGGAATTGGTAACATATCCTATGAGGTTTAAGGCATCTTTCATCTGGTTTCCCGCCAGGTCGTCAAACCCATATCTTTCAACAAGGCTGTTTATCCTGCTGCCCTCCTGGATTAACAGGTTCTTCTTCATGTTATAATAGCTTATATCTATGAATCTGGTAAATACAAAGGAAAGGATGAGGATAGCTGATATAAAAAGGATGAGATATGTATATAAAAGACGGTTTAATATGCTACTTTTCATACTCCAGCCTGTACCCCATGCTCCAGAGTGTCTTAATTCTCCAGTATCTTTCCTCATCCTTGAACTTTTCTCTCAACCTGTTTACATGTACATCCACCGTGCGAGTCTCCCCTGCATAGTCGTACCCCCATACATCCTCAAGTATCTTCTCCCTGGAGAGGGCCAGGCCCTTATTCCTGAAAAGGTATATGAGAAGCTGTATCTCCTTGGGCTTAAGGTCTACCTGGTTGCCATTTAAAGTCACCGTCATCCTATTGATATCAATGATAGTGTTCCCTATGGATAATATCTCATGGCTCTTTTCTGATTTCCTCCTGAGCTGAGCTCTCACCCTCGCAGCCACTTCTTTTGGGTCAAAGGGCTTTACTACGTAATCATCGGCCCCACTGTCCAGCCCCTCTATCCGGTCTTCCACTGCATCCCTTGCGGTAAGCATTATCACCGGGACATCACTCTTTGTCCTGAGGAGCCTTATCACCTCATAGCCATTTATGACCGGGAGCATTATGTCCAGTATAACCAGGTCCGGCCTGGCCTCTTCAAAAAGGTCCAGCGCCCTGCTTCCATCCTCTGCAAAGAAAAGTTCATGCCCATCATGGGAAAGGTATAACCTTAATACCTCCCTGATGTTCTTATCATCATCCACTATCAGTATCTTTGCCATAAAACGTCTCACCTCACCTTACTCCTATTATAACAGAAAAAACACACCTATAAAGGTGTGTTTTTTCATACATACATCGCCAGGAGTTCCTCGTGGGTGAGCCTTTTCTTTTCATCGCCTTTTGCATCTAAGGCTATCATGCCTCCTTCCATCATGATGAGTCTGTTGCCCATGGAGAGGGCACTGGATAGGTTGTGTGTAACCATTATGGCGGCTACACCGGTCTCTCCCACTATCCTCTCTGTCAGTTCTGATATGAGAGAGGCTGCCCGCGGGTCTAAAGCTGCTGTATGCTCATCCAGCAGAAGAAGTTTCGGCTCTGCCATGGTGGCCATGAGTATGGTGATGGCCTGCCTCTGGCCGCCGGACAGGAGCCCTACACCGGCCCTTCCCCTTTCCTCCAACCCAAGCGACAGTGTTTCAAGGCTATCCTTTATCATAGCTTTGGTATTGCCACCAAGGGCCCATTTAAATCCAAGCCTCTTGCCGCGTTTTAGCGCTAAGGCCATGTTCTCATTAATGGTCATAGAGGGTGCCGTGCCCATAAGTGGGTCCTGAAATACCCTTCCTATCAGCCTTCCTCTTTTATACTCAGGCAGGTTGGTGACGTCAACACCATCAATGAGCACCTTTCCTTCATCAGGAAACAATGAGCCGGCTATGATATTTAAAAGTGTAGTCTTTCCGGCACCATTGTTGCCCACAAGTGTCACAAAGTCTCCGTCATTTATCTTTAGATTAATCCCCTTTAACACCTGCACCTCATCCACTGTACCCCTGTTAAATGATTTATGAATACCTATAAGCTCCAGCATGTTATCACCTCTCAGCCTTCTGTACTTTACCTGCAGGCTCGATTACCGGCCTTTTAAATTTAGCTATCCCCTTGAACTGCGGCAGTGTGAGTATCAATATAACCCCTACAGCGGTGACAAGCTTCAGGTCTGTGGGCGGCATACCTGCCCGCATAGCCAGTGATATGGCCATCCTGTATATTATGCTGCCCGCTGCTACAGAGATGAGAGACCTCAGTATCCCGCTGCCTCCTATGAGCATCTCGCCAATAATCACCGAGGCCAGGCCGATGACTATGGTCCCTATGCCCATGCCCACATCGGCAAAGCCCTGATACTGGGCTATAAGGCTTCCTGATAGTGCCACAAGTCCGTTGGAAAGGCTCAAGCCAAGCACCTTTAGCCCGTCAGTATTTATTCCAAGGGAAATTAGCATCTTAGGGTTGCTGCCCAGGGCCCTTATGGCCAGGCCAATCTCGGTGTAAAAAAAGGCATAGAGCAGCACAATCAGAACCACAAGGATTATTCCAAAAACCATCATGGCGTTTAATGGTTCATCCGTTATGATAAGCCTCTCATTTAAAAGCGGTAGGTTGGATTTACCCATTATTCTCAGGTTTATAGAATAGAGGGCCGTCATGGTTAGTATGCCGGATAAAAGTTCAGATATATGGGCCTTAGTATTTAATAGCCCCGTCACTGCGCCTGCTGCCATGCCTGCAATAAATGCTGCCAATGTTGCCATATAGGGGTTTACACCGGCTGCAATGAGGCTGGCCGCTGTAGCAGCCCCCAATGGGAAAGACCCATCTACAGAAAGGTCTGCAAAGTTTAAAATCCTGAAGGATATATATACACCTATTGCCATAACCGAAAAGGCCAGGCCCTGCTCAATTGTAAGAAAAATAAGTCCCTGCATAGGATTCACCTCTATTTAAGACTTTCCGGAATTTTAATCCCCAACACTTTTGCTGTATCCTCATTCACTGATACAGCCAGATTATCAGGCATAAGCACAGGTATGTCCGATGGCTTTTTATTGCCTCTTAATATATCAGCCGCCATCTTTCCGGCTTCAATACCCATCTTAAAGTAGTCCACACCCTTTGCCACAAGCACCCCGCCATCCACCTGGCCCTTGCCTGAACCTACCGTTGGTATTTTATTGGAGTTGGTAACTTTTATGACTGCTTCCATGGATGAGACCACAGTGTTATCCGTCGGTACATACAGTACATCTATCCTGCCAACCAGGGACTGTGCAGCCTGCGGTACCTCCCCCGAAGATGAAACAGGTACAACCACAAGGTTTAATCCATCCCTCTCACATATCTCCTTCGCCTTTTCCACCTGGACCGAGGAATTTACCTCACCCGGATTATATATTGTACCGATGTTGCTGGCTTCTGGAAAAAGCTCTTCAATAAGTCCAAATATCTCATCGGGAGGCGTAAAATTGCTCACCCCCGTCACATTCGTCCCTGTATTTTCAAGGTTTTTTACCACACCGGCCTTCACAGGGTCTGTGACAGCGGCAAATACAATGGGTATCTCCTTTGTAAGGTTATACACCGCCTGAGTTGATGTAGTTCCTATGGCCAGTATAAGGTCCTTTTTCCCATCCACAAACTTACTGGCTATCTGCTGAGCTGTACCTGCGTCACCCTGTGCATTTAAGACCTCCACATCCACTCTTGAATCATCAAGATTTGACTCCTTTAACCCCTCAATAAATCCAAGCTTTGAGTTTTCAAAGTCAGAATGCTCCACCCACTGCAATATCCCTATCTGGAACTTTTCCGCTCCTGCTGTTGTATTTGCAGTTGCAGTGCATCCTGCCAGCGTAAATATAAGCAGAAATACAGCCAAAAATTTGCCTACCGTTCTAACCATTCTACCAATCTCCTTCTTAAATAATATTCGATTCTGGTATAAGAAGTCTGCTCACAAATGATAGTGGCATCCATGCACCTGATCGCTCGTCTTGATACTCTATAAATTCGCGGCTGCATTTCGCCGGGTACGCCTCCATTCGGCGTCCTTGCCTTAAAGTCGGCTCATCTGGCATCCATGCCAGATGCCCCGGCTACACTTGCCACTTATCAAGAGTATCATAGACTTGCTTTAAGGTTGCATTTGATGCTCACTATCATTCTTCATAAAGATCTTTACAGTACAATAATATTTTCTATTCTACCGTCTTACTATTCTTCAATATATCATCCGGTATCTTTATACCCAGTGCATCCATGGTGGTCTTATTGACCACAATGTCCATGTTTGTGGGAAGTACCACAGGTATATCAGCCGGTTTCTTGCCATTTAAAATCTCCGCTGCCATCTTGCCTGCATCTACACCAAGGTTATAATAATTAATCCCCTTAGTTATGAGGGCTCCACCCGCCACCATACCTTCCTCTGAACCTATCACAGGTATCTTGTTGGCATTGGCTACCTTAACCACAGCCTGTATAGATGAGGCTATAGTATTATCCGTTGGAATGTATATAGCATCCACCCTGCCTACCAGTGACTGGGCTGCCTGAGATACCTCTCCGCTGGTTGAGACGGTAGCATCAATCAGGTTAAGTCCCAGAGCAGGGGCTGCCTTCTTTGCTATATCTACCTGGACAACAGAGTTTACCTCGCCGGCATTATACATAATGCCTACATTCTTGCTATCTGGAAGTATCTGTTTTAAGAGCTTCAACTGCTCTTCTATTGGTGTCATGTCGCTTACACCCGTCACATTGGTGTTTGGCTTATCCAGGCTCTCAACCACCTTTGCAGTCACCGGGTCTGTAACTGCCGAAAAGACTATTGGTATATCCTTCGTTACATTGTATGCCGCCTGCACGGCAGGGGTAGCTATCGCATATATCAGGTCCACATTTTCTCCTTTAAATCCTTCAGCTATAGTCTGAGCTGTAGCAAAGTCTCCCTGGGCATTCTTTACCTCAACCTCTACCTTATCATCGGCGAAGCCTGCTGCTTTCAGGCCCTCCACAAATCCATCTCTGGAGGCATCCAGAGCGGGATGCTCTACAAGCTGTATTATCCCAATCTTTTTAACCTTTGCTGATGGTTGGCTGTTTGATGTTTGTGCATTGGAAGTTCCTGTACTTTGAGACTGACTGGATGTCGTCTGACTGGATTGATTGGCCCCACAGCCTGAAATGACCATGGCAGTAACGATGAGTAATACAAGAAGTGTCTTTACCGTTTTTACCATTCTACACTCTCCCCTTTTAATGTATTTATCCGCATCTGGTAAAATCATCCTGTAAAAGGGTACAAAAAACACCCAGGTTGGGTGTACCTACCCTACCATTCTACCATGCTACGGATATTAAATTAATTGATATTATATCAGGATATTGAAGATACGTCAATATAGACTTTTTTCTTTGTTCTTTAGCATCTGGACAGCGGTCTCCAGTACTATATCCCTTATCTCCGGATGTGCCAGCTTATCCATGGCATCTATTAAGTTTAGATAGGTATACGCATCAAATATGCCTGTTGGTTTGAGACCGTGTTTTTTCTGAAAATCCTTCAAGGCTGTTTCAGTGGCCTGGCCAAACACCCCATCCAGTTCACCTACATTGTAACCAAGCAGTTTAAGCCTCTGCTGTATGGCAAAAACCTGCAGATTAATACTCCCTCTTCTGACGATTATATCCTTCTTCAAGGGGGCCAGGTTGGAAAGGTCAGGGACCTTTGGTTCGTTATTGGTAAGTTTAACATCTGGAGTTATGCCTATGCCATCTATGATACGGTCCTTAGGTGTGGCATACCTCGCCATGGTGAGCTTAAATCCGCTGCCATCACTTAAGGGAATGATTGTCTGCACTGAGCCCTTGCCATAAGACTGCGAACCGATTATTATTCCAGCCCCGGTGTCCTGCACTGCGCCAGCCAGTATTTCCGCCGCACTGGCTGTATTCCCATCTATAAGGACAGCCAAACTGAACTCCGGTTTTTCCAGGTTGGAATTATACACATCTGGCGGTGAGTTTTTATACAATATCTTGACAACAGGCCCTTTAGGTACAAAGTGCTGGGCCACATCTATGGTCTCGGGGAGTATTCCGCCAGGGTTACCTCTAAGGTCTAAAACAATGGATTTTATACCGTTTTTCCTCATGTAGTCCAAGGCAGGCTGCAGATTTTCTTCCGTATATTCTGTAAACTGAATTATCTTTATATACCCAATGCCGTTCTTGATACTATACCGTACGGGATTTAATTTTATCTGTCCCCTTGTAACATCAATCAGTGTTATACCATCAATGCCGTCCCTCATAACACCTATTCTAACTGTAGTACCCTCTTCCCCCCTCAAAAGAGCGGATACCTTGTCCTGGGCCAGGCCATAGGCATTATTGCCGTCCACTGAAACTATTCTGTCGCCCTTCCTTATACCAGCAACATCCGCCGGCCCTCCTTCTATCACCGAAACAACCTTAATATATCCGTCCTCTTCAGAAATGATGAGCCCTACTCCGCTGTATTGCCCGCTGGTGTCCTCATTAAATTCTTTCAGTTCCTCCTTGGTGAAATACTCACTGTAGGGGTCAACAGCCTGAAACATGCCTTTGAGTGCACCCTTTATCAGCTGTTCCTCAGTTACATCCCTCACCGTCGATGACAGTATGAATTGAAGCACAGAACTGAACATGTTTACATCGTAGGTCATTCCGGCATAAACCATAACGGGAGCTATGAGAAAGACCATTAATATAGTTAATATTATAATTTTTTTATATTTCAATGGATCTCACCCCTGTATAGTACCACTTATCTAACATTATATCATTAAACATTTGCATTGAATACAAAAAATAACCGGTATCCCCGGTTATTTATTGTAGAAGTCCAGTACATATATACCTGTATCAAGTGGAAGATTTTCTGGTGTGACCTCCAGCTCGTCACTATTGAGTTTCTCACCCTTGCCATAAAGTTTCAGAAAATAATCTGCGGGCTTTATGGGAAGGTCGCCTGATGTCGTCTCCACAGCAAAGTGCATCGGGATGAGGATTTTGGGGTTAATCCTCCTGACCTCTTTTGCCATCTGCTCAGGCTCCAGTGTAAAAAAGCCGCCCACAGGAGCAAAAAGGATATCTACCTCTTTTATCTTATCCAGAACATCATCACTTAGAGGTTCACCCAGGTCACCCAGATGACATATCTTAACCCCATCGATATTGTCCATCCAGAATATTATGTTTTTACCCCTTTGTGTCCCTCCTTTGCTGTCATGGTTTACCTCATAGCCTTTTATATTCACGCCCTTTACATGGTGGTCTCCGGGCAGATCGACGACTGCCGCCCCTGGCCTTATGGCCCTCAGGTAGTTGTGGTCAAAGTGCTGATGAGATACTGTCACTATGTCTGCCTTTATTGATGGAAGGTCATACCCGACCGATGGATCATAAGGATCTGTAGCAATGGAAACATTTTTTCCGGTCAGCAAGAAACATGAGTGTCCATAATACTTGATTTTCACAGCACATCACCTCACATTACATATTATACCATTACTCATAATGTAATGCATCAATAGGATTTAGATTGGCAGCCCTGTTGGCAGGATAAACGCCGAACGCTATGCCAACCAGTAGGGCAAACCCAAAAGACACCCCAACTGTCAGAAGTGTTGTCTGAGTCGGGATATTCGCTACTGTAGAGAGTATCTTGGTTAAGACAAAGCCAACAATTACCCCGATTATCCCACCTACACCCGAAAGTACAGAAGATTCAATTAGAAACTGTGTGAGTATGTCCCTCTTTTTTGCCCCAATGGCCTTTCTTATGCCTATCTCCCTGGTCCTTTCTGTCACGGTGACCAGCATGATGTTCATTATACCTATGCCTCCTACCAACAGAGATATACCTGCTATGCCGCCCAGCATCATACTCAAAACAGATGTCGACTGCTTTACAGTATTTAGAAGTTCCGTCTGGTCAAAGACACTGTACGCATCCTCATCATCTTTGAAAAGACGCTTTAGGTCAGCCTCTAAATATGCCTTAGCAGCCTCTACATCATCAGGTGATGCAGCCTGTGCAGTTATGGACCTTACTCCTCCAGTTTGAAAAAGCCTTTGGGCAGTAGTTATAGGTACTATTACCATATCGTCCTGAGAGCCCATCATACTGCTTCCCTTAGACTTTAATAACCCCACAACAGTAAAGTTATTGCCACCTATCTTTATGGTCTCACCCACAGGGTTTAACATGCCCAGTTCTTTTGCTGCATCCGGACCTATCACAGCAACCCTGGCCCTGTTCTCCAGGTCAATTTCTGTTATAGCCTTCCCTGCTTCAAGCTCTCTATTATTTATAATAAAATAATCGGTATTTGTGCCTATTACACTGGTGTCATAGGTCTTGTTCATGAACTTTACTGTCATGCCGCTGTTGACTGTAGGGGCAATACCTGATATATATGGGTTTTTAAGTTCCAGGGCCTCCTCATAAGTCAAGGTGGTTTGTGTCCCTCTGCCCATTATGTTGACATTTAGGATATTTGACCCCATGCCCTCCAACTGGCTGGTAACCTGAGAGGTAGCTCCAGAGGCAAATGAGACCAAAGCTATTACCGAGGCCACCCCTATTATTATGCCCAGCATGGTAAGAAAAGAGCGGAGCTTATTGTCAATAATTCCTCTAAGTGCCAGTTTTATAAGTTGATATAGATTCATGCGACCACCTCGTCACTTAAAATCCTGCCGTCTAAAATGCGTACAATCCTCTTTGCTTCACTGGCTATGCTCATGTCGTGGGTTATGAGGATTACAGTCCTGCCTGCACTGTTTAGGTCTTTTAACATATCCATAACCTCATGGGCAGAATGGCTATCTAAGTTACCCGTGGGTTCATCGGCCAGGATAATGTTGGGATCTCCCACAAGGGCCCTGGCTATGGCTACCCTCTGCTGCTGGCCGCCCGACATCTCTGTTGGCCTGTGGTTTGTCCTGTCGGCCAGGCCCACCTTTTCCAGCGCTACCTTTGCCCTTTCCCTTCTTTCATGGACTGGCATACCCCTGTATATTAAAGGAAGCTCTACATTTTCCAGAGCGGTAAGCCTTGGTAAAAGATTAAACTCCTGAAATACAAACCCAATCTCCCTGTTTCTTATATCTGCCAGCTTATCCTGTTTAAGCTTGGAAACCTCACTGCCGTTTAGTATATAGGTGCCAGATGTAGGGGTGTCAAGACATCCCAAAAGATGCATAAAGGTCGACTTACCCGAACCGGATGGGCCTGTTATGGCCACGAACTCGCCCTCATCAATGTCTATGTCAACCCCATCCAGTGCCCTGACCTCTACCTTCCCCATGCGGTATATCTTGGTCATATTCTCGATGTGTATCATACAATCACCTCTCATCGGCCAGGCGTTACAGCTCTTGCCGCGCCACCTAGGCCACCTCCAGGACCCATCTGGAAACCACTGCTCCCGGAACTGACAGTAACCTCTACCTCATCACCTTCATTGAGCCCTGATATAACCTCTGCATAGTGTTCATTGGTAAGCCCTATCTCTACCTTCACAGGTTCGGTTGACCCAACCTTTGTAACGTAAGCCTGCCGTCCTTGATATTTTAACGCCTCTATTGGCACAAGAAGCACATTATCCTTCTTTTCCAATACAATATCAGCGTTAACCGTCATGCCTGCCTTGAGCTCCGGAGTCTTATTCATGGTCACCTTTACGTCAAAGGTGGATACACCATTCTGTGCCTTACCCTCATCGGCTATATCCGATATTACACCTTTAAACATCTTGCCCTGCACAGCATCAGAAGTAACAATAACCTCATGGCCCTCTTTGAGCTTGCCAACATCCATTTCATCAACTGGTATGACAACATTCATTGAGCTGTAATCAACTATACGTGCATCTACAGTGTTGCTGCTTGTATCTAAACTTGAAAGGTCATCTCCTACATTTACATTCTGCTCGACTATAGTTCCAGAAATCGGTGCATAGACATACAGGTCTTTTAATTCCTGCTGCTTGGACTCAATGTCTGCCATGGCCTGCTCTATCTTCATCTTTTGCAGCTCTATCTGGTCGTCAATGCTGTCCGAGTGTATGGTCGCCAACAGCTGCCCCTTCTTTACTGTATCATTTGCCTTTACATACAACTTCTCTATGTCACCGGCAAGCTCTGCCTTTACATTCTCTACGTCTGCCCTCTCTAACAGATTTGTGGTAAATGCCTGGACGTTACCTGATGAAGTTATTATCGTGGCATTTACTTTTTCACCACCCTTTAAGCTGCCGGGATTTTTAACCTGTACCTCTACATTATATACAATCCCGCCTCCCGATGTGGGCTGTGGGCTGCTATCCACGCCTGTCACCGTACCTGTCAGGTTGGAAAGATACTCAGGCAGGAAAACATTCACCTTGTCTCCAACCTTTACACTGCCAATCTGTGTCTGCGTTATACCAGCAGTGAACTTGAAATAGCTGTCAGACTCTATGGTTGCAATAACCGTACCCTTATTTACAGAGTCACCCTCCTTGACATTGATAGCTGTGATTCTCCCATCTATAGGTGAAGTTACTTTTTCCCCAGCCTTTTGTTTATTCAGATCTTTCATATCCATATTGAGCTGTTTTAGATTGAGCTCTGCCTGTCTGAGAGAGAGGGCTACATTATCGTCCTCTATCACATACAGGAGGTCCCCCTGCTTTACCACATCACCCTCATTGAAATTGACCTGAACCAGCTTTCCGTTTCTCCTAAGCCTTATGGTCTCCTCATCAGCTGGCTCCAGTGTCCCCGAGCCGCTGATCCTGATTTCAATGGGCCCCCTTGTCACCTTTTGTGTAGCCGTAACCACACCCTGTTTTGGCGCACTATTTGCACCGGCAGAACACCCTGCCAGTGAAAATATCAAAATCAATACTGTTAATGTTAAAAAGAATCTCTTCACATATATCCCTCCTTGAGACTATTATATCAAAATATCAGATACAAAGAAGTTAATAAATTGTAAATTTTATAAAGATCCTTATATACGCAGCACGTCAGGAGGTGGTTCTATGACAAAAATACTTATAGTGGATGAGGATATAGAAGAAACACTAATAACTTCAGAATAATAATTTGTATATCAGTACCTTCTATAAAAAATAAATCCCCGGCAATTTCTCGCCAGGGATTTATTCATTTCTTTTCCTGCCTTATCATTTCCTTTACAATAAAGGCTGCCACGTCCTCTGCA
The DNA here is from genome assembly GCA_030016635.1 of Thermoanaerobacteraceae bacterium. Taxonomy (GTDB): domain Bacteria; phylum Bacillota; class Thermoanaerobacteria; order Thermoanaerobacterales; family UBA4877; genus JASEJQ01. The sequence continues at coordinate 13,429 of JASEJQ010000003.1, forward strand.
AAGCTGCCAGACCCAAAACCTGCATCATAACCCAATTCTCTGGCAAGCTGGTGGGTTATGCGAGGGCCACCGCATACGAGGATAAAGTTGTCGCGTACCCACTGTGCCTCCATAAGTTCTACCATATTTTTAAGGTTTGATATGTGTACGTCTTTCTGGGTGACCACCTGGGATATCAGGATTGCATCTGCCTTAAGTTCTATGGCCTTAGCCAATAGCTCCTCATTCATGACCTGGCTGCCTAAGTTGTAAGCATCTATCATCTGATACCTTTCAAGGCCGTAGTGTCCTGCGTAGCCTTTCATATTCATTATGGCGTCTATGCCAACCGTGTGGGCATCTGTACCTGTACAGGCGCCGACAACAACAATCTTCCTCCCTATTTTTTCTCTTATTAAGGCATCTATCTCATCCATGGTCATTTCTTCTTTTTCTACCTCTTCCACATGGATGGATGTATAGTCCACGGTATGAGTTGTAGAGGCATAGGCTACAAAAAATGTATATCCAACGCCGAGGTCCTTTGAGCAGGTGATGTTTATGTCTTCAAAGCCCATACTGGATAGAAGCTCTCTGGCTGCCTCCAAAGCTTTAGCATCGCATGGAATCGGCAGTGTGAAAGAGAGCTGCATCTTTCCATCATTCATTGTGTCTCCGTATGGTTTTACCTTAGTAAGGTCCAAAGTCCTGTCGTATTCTTTCTTTCCCAGCGAATAAAGTCCCGAGCTCATTCGTTTTCACCTCCCAGCATGAGAGGTATGAATGGGTTTATATACTTTTCATCCTTTACGAATACACCGTCCAAACCTTTACCACCGGTAAACGACCTCTTTACGTCGGCGAATATGCCATCCTCCAGGGATTTAAAGAGTCCCTTTGTCTCCATTTCTTTTAGCAGGGCCGCTGACTTGTTCAATACCTCTTTTGCCCTTGTCTCTATAATGCCGCCATTCTTAAACTCTATATCATCTCCAAGGTGCTTCATGTTATTGAATATATATTTTGCATTTTCAATGGACAGATACCTATCCTGAAGGAAGGGAGTGTGTATGGCCTCGGTGAGCATGCCAAGAAGCTGTATGCCCTGATGAGTCATGATGGCTGCTATATTAAACATGGCGTCCTGTATATGCCCCTTAAATATATTCCCCGTCATGTATTTGGTGGGTGGCATATACTTTATGGGGGCTTTAGGAAATATCTGTCTTATCATCTGAGCCTGCGCTACCTCATACAGAAACCCGTCGGTGAGGTCAGGATCCATCTCAAAGGCATGACCAAGGCCCATCTGCTCTGGTGGTATGCCTGCTGCTAAGGCAAACTGTTCGTTTATAAAGTCCGAGGCCAATACAGTATGGGCTGCTTCCACAGCGTCTGCTGTGGTGAGGTAGTTGTCCTCCCCTGTGTTTATGATAATTCCTGAAAAACCGTTTATCACCCTGGAGAAGAACTGGTCTACCAGCGTCCTCTGCATGTTTATATCCCTGAAGAGTATGCCGTAGAGGGCATCGTTGAGCATGACATCCAGCCTTTCTAAGGCTCCCATGGCTGCAATCTCCGGCATACAAAGACCTGATGCATAGTTTACCAGCCTTATATATCTGCCGAGCTCTTTTGATACATCGTCTAAGGCACTCCTCATTATCCTGAAATTTTCCTGGGTAGCAAATGTGCCGCCGAACCCTTCTGTGGTAGCACCGTAAGGGACATAGTCTAAAAGGCTCTGGCCTGTTGAGCGTATTACTGCAATTATGTCAGCCCCCTGGCGTGCTGCAGCCTGGGCCTGAACCACATCCTCATATATATTGCCGGTGGCCACTATGACATAGAGGTACGGCTGCTGCCCTTCACCCAGTTCTTTTAACATCCTCTCACGGGTTTGCCTGTTTTCTTTTATCCTTTGCATGGCCGGCCTGGCCATCTCATTCGCTTTACCGATTATCTCATCATAAGGCGCACGAGGCATTTTAATTATATCCAGTTCGCCACGAGCTACCTTTTCAGCCACCTCCTGGGGAATAATATTTCTATTAAGGCAGGCATTGGCTACATAATAAGCGGCACCCAGAGGCAGGGCACTATTTCTTTTTATTTCGTCCACAAGCACATTAGGAAGTGGCACTCCGTCATGGGTTACTCCATCCACGCCATAAAGTCTCAATATAGTCCTTTCTGTACTCACCGTTGCTCTTTTGTCCACAAACTCCTGCACATCATCCGCAATCTTCTTTGCCGATTCTCTGCAGGATGCAATAGTATTTTCATCAAGGTTTAAATGTGCCACGTCATCGCTTCCTTTCGATATAATGTTTTAACCATCTTTGATTTTAGTGTACAAAGCAGTATTCCACGAATGATAGCAACATCCATGCACCTGATCGCTTGTCTTGATACTCTAATAATTCGTGGCTGCGTTTCGCCGGGTACGCCTCCATTCGGCGTCCTTGCCTCAAACTTAAGCTCATCCGGCGTCCATGCCGGATGCCCCGGCTGCACTTGTCACGAATTCAAGAGTATCATAGACTCTCTTTAACCGTCCATGCTTATTTTAAGCACAACCAATAATGAAAATAGGATGATGCGTTGTAAATCTTACCATGAGTAGTCTATTTTCGTGTTAAGGTTGCATTTGATGCTCACTATCATTCTTCATAAGGGTTTTTACAGTTTAACCATCTTTTGTTCCATCAGATACCCGTTCAGTCAAGCCAGCCTGTATCTGACGAGCCCTTTCTATAATTGAAAAATCTATGCCCATAAGATATGCTATATTGATGGCATCCTGGGGCACATCACTATACCCTACATTCTCTAAACTATAGTCCATATATTGGCGTATTTTTTTTAGCCTGTCTTCCAAACTTAATTTTTCAATCTCTTCCAGGGACATATCCTTTAAACCCCTAACCCGATAGTGCCCTATCCCTTCCACGTTCACTCCCTCATAGTGTGTAGTAATGAGTGTTACAGTGTCCATGTCTTTGAGATACTCTATAATACTTAATAAAAGGGCCCTTCCCTCCGGCGGGTTTGTACCCTGGGTCAGCTCATCTAAGAGGAGAAGTCCCCTATCCTTTTTGAGGTATGGGCTTAAACCGGCCATGGCATTTCCAAAGCTGGATAGTCCGTTTTCCGGGCTGTCACCTTCTCTGCTCAGATAGATATAGCTAAAGATAGGTACCTCAGCGTGTGCGGCGGGTACATAGAGGCCATATGAAGCCATCTTAGCTATAAGACCCACCATTTTCAATGTTACCGATTTGCCTCCCATATTAGCCCCGGTAAGTACTGTAACCCCTTTTTCGAGGGTAATGCTCACCGGCTGATACTTCATGCAGCGTTCTTCTAAAAAGCTCTTAATGTATGGGTGAAAGCCGTCCTTTATATGGACAAACATATTGTCTGTTATCTCCGGCGGATTAAGCCCAAGCTTCACAGCCAAATTTGCCCTGGCCAGCAATAGGTCTATATGAGAAGCCGCTTTGAGGCTGTGCTGTATTTCATCCATGTGTTTCAATACCTCGTCGGTGAGGTGCTCCCTGACCTTAAGCTCTTCCTCCTCTTCCATGTTTTTGAGAACTATAAGTTCTTTTTCAGTCTTGATGTATTCATCCGACGGGTTAGCACTGATAGTAGCCCTGGTGAGTCCTTCTTTTAATAAATAAAAGCCATTGGGAATTGGTTCTCCTTTTCCGATATATGCCCTTCCGTCTGGAGATATTTCTAAACCTGTTGACTCTTTGAGCTCTTCAATTCGGTCTGCCATAATCCTATCCATGGTCTTTTTGAGTCTATCCATCTCTTTTCTTATCTCTTTAAGACGGCTGGAGTAGGAGCTGTATATAAAAAATGATGATGCCTCGCCCTCAATGTTTAAAAGGTTATATACCTCAGGGACGGGTTTTACAATATATTCCTCGGGGAGTTCTATATCCCTTATGGTGTTATATATCTTCTCAAATGTAAAAAGGTCATTCTTAAGCTCAAATAACTCAACCTCTTTAAGCGGAAGACCCTTTTGTGCCCTGTCCAGAGAGCCGGTGATATCCTTTAACGACGAAAGATAATATGCCAGTTCCCTCCTCCATCTGTCGTCCCGGGAGAGCAACAGTCCTGTAAGCGAAAGGCATTGGCGCACATCATCCTCCTGGCCTGGCTCAAAGGGTGCCATGGCTCTTTTAAGCCTGTGCCCCCCAGGTGTGAGTACCTCTAAATTATCCATAATATACTCAAAGCCCAGTTCGTCCATTTCTATACCTCCACAAGCGGCAACCCGGTAAAAATAAACCTGTCGGACACCACAACAAGGATGGGTGCCTTTCTGATACAGGCCAGGCCCACCTTCCCGTGTACTTCGAGCCATTCATCTCTTTCCAGGACAAAAGATGAGGGGTATTCTCCTATTACGGTTATATCGTTACGCCTGCTTAAAATATCCATTATAAGACCGAAGGTAATAGCTCCTTTAATAAAGACCGCCTCTGTATCCTCTTTTATCATGGCAGCTATGTCTCTACCCCTGCCCAGAGGTAAAAATTCAATAGGGGTTATTTCCTCTCCTATTATAGCTGATTTATCGTTATTTACGCCAATCTCCGGTAAATTTAGTCTGGAGTAAAGATAATCATATTCTTCTTGATCTCTTACCGTAAGTGCTATCCCATCGCATACTTCAGGCGAGGTTGAGGCCAGGATATCAGAGACTATGATTGACCTCTCTGCACCAAGTTCAGGCATGGAAAGTGCCATTTCTCTGCATAATTTGAGCGAGGTTGGCCCTGATACGGTTGATGGTGCATCAGTCCTTTTCTTTAATATATAGATGTCTGCCACCTTTTTTATAATTTCCTCTCTTCCCACATCGAAAAAAGAGGCAGTATAGAGGCTACCCTCCGGTATTGGAATAATCCTTCTGCCAGTCGCCGTAAAGGCGTCCCCCAGTATACCTGCAGCCTCACTCAATCCCCCTATAGCGGTTAATATCTTTACTCCCTGCAAAACCTCAGTCCTCAACATTTCTCCTTCTTTCTCTCCTGGGAAGCTCGTTTGGCTCGAGGCATACCTTATCACTGCCCTTACGAAGAAGCTCTGCCACACCGTCCGTGGCCTTTTCTTTCTGGCAGTCCTCACAGTTGCAATGGCTCACTTTATCCTCGGGCTCTATATATGTGGAAATGACACCCTCATAGTTTCTCAAGACGACCTTTGAATCGGACATTGATATGAGATACTGTGGCATTACGGGAATCTTACCCCCACCTCCTGGTGCATCTATCACATAGGTAGGTACACAGTATCCAGATGTGTGGCCCCGGAGTCCCTCAATAATCTCAATGCCCTTTGCCACTGAGGTCCTGAAATGGCTTATACCCATAGAGAGGTCGCACTGGTATAGATAGTATGGCCTCACTCTCATCTTAACCAGCTCATGTACAAGTCTGGTCTGTATATGGACGCAGTCGTTTACTCCCTTTAGAAGGACTGACTGATTACCCAGAGGAATACCTGCATCTGCCAGCATAGCACATGCCCTCTTTGAATCCTCTGTAATCTCCTTATAATGGTTAAAGTGGGTATTCAACCATATAGGATGATATTTCTTGAGCATATTAACCAGAGATGGGGTTATCCTCTGAGGGCACACCACTGGTGTCCTGCTTCCTATCCTTATTATCTCCACATGGTCTATCTCTCTTAGTTTTGCTATGATATATTCTAACCTATCGTCGGAAACCAAGAGGGCATCTCCACCGGAAAGCAGCACGTCCCTCACCTGGGGCGTCTCTCTTATATATTCTATGCATTTATCTATCCTGTCCATTGGCATGGCCTCATCGGTCTGCCCTGCAAACCTTCTTCTGGTGCAGTGGCGGCAGTACATGGAGCACTGGTCCGTAATGAGGAAAAGAACTCTATCCGGATATCTGTGTGTAAGTCCCGGGACAGGTGAGTCAACATCCTCATTTAATGGGTCTTCCATGTCTCCATGGCCCTTTACCAGTTCTAACGCTGTAGGCACGGCTTGCTTGCGTATTGGGTCGGCGGGATCATCAGGATCTATAAGGGTAGCATAGTATGGTGTTATGGCCATACGCAGAGTCTTTAAAGTATCTTTTATCCCTTCTTCTTCCTCTGGTGTCAGGTTTACCACATGTTTGAGCTCGTCTAAAGTGGTTATACGGTTTCTAACCTGCCAGTGCCAGTCGTTCCACTCTTCCTCTGTGACATCCTTCCACAGGTCTATATCCATGTATGAACGCATGAAATTACCTCCCTCTATAAATTAATAATGAGATTTGTATTTAACTTATTGAGTATGGCATATAACATCCAAAGGCATCCTTAAAGATAGAGCTCTTCAAAAATCTTCCTAAGTGTCTCGCTCTCTCTTAATGTCTGAAGAGCAATCTCTGCATGTCCCTTTGTATAGCCGTTACCTATTATCATGTTTACGTCCTTGCCTACGCCCTCTGCGCCCAGAGCTGCCTTTGTAAAGCTGGTGGCCATGCTGAAGAAGTATATAAGGCCGTCATCTTTTGTGGCAAGTATGGAGGACATCTCTGTATCTGGCACATTTACACAGTTGATTGTGATATCAGCCAGACGCCCACCTGTGACCTTTTCCACCATTTTTAGAACCTCGGCTGGTTTTGTCGCATCGCCTTGCAGGACAATATCAGCAAATCCGGCGTCCTTAAGTCTCTTTAAGCTTTTATCGGAGTGGGCCATGGCTATGACCTTGCCGGTAATGCCTGCTCTTTTTTTGGCCTCGTAACAGACCAAAAGGCCGGACTTTCCGCCTGCACCTATCACAAATACTGTGTCCCCAGGTTTTACAAGCTTAGCAGTCTGGGCTGGAGCCCCAGCCACGTCTAAGACAGCTAAGGCAAGGGTTTCTGGTATATCGTCAGGCAGTTTGGCGTATATGCCGCTCTCAAAGAGAATGGCCTGGCCTTCTATTTCTACCCTGTCCACTTCTTTAACTATCCTCTTTATTTTATGTATCTTTAGTGGTGTAAGGGATAACGATACCAGAGTGGCAATCTTATCTCCCATCTTAAGGTCTCTATCTACCAGGTCTGGCCCAATCTTATTCACCCTTCCCAGCAGCATTCCGCCAGAACCGGTGACAGGGTTTTGCATCTTGCCTCTTTCGGAAACTATATCCATTATCCTTTTTGCTATCTTATCCTCATCTCCCCCGCACTCCTCCTCTATCTGGGTGAAGCTGGCAGAGTCTATGTTTAGATAGTCCACATCAATGAGTATCTCGTTGTCATAGATATCCATGGTATTGTCTATCTTGAGTGCTGGCTGCGGCAGAGCCCCCTTTGGTTCTATTACCCTGTGCGTGCCGTATTTGTTTCCTTTCATGTTGTAAGACCTCCTTATATTGATTTTTTGTTATAACATTTTCAACATGACATATAACATCTATTTTTATATCTCAAGCCGAATTTATATAAGCAAGAATCATGCCAGACGTAAAAAGCCTATATTACAGGCATAAAAAAATAGATGCTGCCCAAAAATAGGCAGTATCTATTTCATACTGTATTTCTTTATTTTATTTTGAAGCGTCTGACGTGGTATTTTAAGGAGCCGGGCCGCTCTGGATATATTGCCTCCGGCTGTATCAAGGGCTTCTCTTATTATCCGTTTTTCCTCTGATGCCAGCCTCTCATCAAGGGAAGCCAGGCCACTATCCTCATTTACCTTGAAGTATGGCGGCAGGTCTGAAATGGTGATATAATCACCGTTCATAAGGTTCATGCTGCCTTCTATCACATGCATTAGCTCCCGTACATTGCCAGGCCATGAATAGGTCAGAAAGAAGTCCTCCACTTCCGGGGCCAGGCCCTTGACATTTGTCCCCCAGCTTCTGTTAAGCTTATCTATATAAAATCTGGCAATGTAGAGTATATCCTCGCGCCTCTCCCTTAAAGGAGGTATATACAAAGTTACTGTATTCAACCTGTAGAAAAGGTCCCGCCTCATACGTCCCTCTTTCAGGACTGACTCAGGATTCTCATTCATGGATGCCATAATCCTGACATCAGTTCTTGTGAGCTTCACACTGCCCACACGCCTCACAGCGCCATCCTGCAGCACCCTCAGGAGTTTTACCTGTAGCTCTAACGGCATGGCATTTATCTCATCTAAGAGCAGCGTACCACCATCGGCCACCTCAAAAAGGCCAGGCCGGTCGTCCGCTCCTGTAAAGCTTCCTTTCACCGTGCCAAAAAGTATGCTCTCCAAAAGATTTGAAGGCAGGGCAGCACAGTTTTGAGCAATGAATGGCCCATTCTTCCTTGGCGACAGGTTGTGGATAGCCTGGATAAACATCTCCTTGCCTGTACCTGTCTCCCCATAAACCAGCACGCTGGAACTGGTCTTTGCTATCTTTACCGCTTTCTCCTTGACATCGTTTATCTCTCTGCTTACACCTATTATGTCATCGAGGGTGAACTCTGCGCCCTCTACAGTCCTTCCCCTGCCCTTGTGATACAGCCTGGCCTCCAACTCCAGTATCCTTTCAGAAAGATTTTTTATACGAGTGATATCCTGAGATACCTCTACCGCTCCTCCCGTGCTCAAAAGAGGATAACTGGAATTTACTGTAGTAATCTTTCTCCCCTTATAATTGATAAAGGACTGCTGTATATTTAAGACAGGCTGACCGGTCTTTAATACCTGCAAGAGGGTGCTCTCATTCTCTTTTAGAGATGGATATACCTCCAAAAGGTGCTTACCCAGTACCTCCTCCCTGTCAAGCCCCTCCATATCTATTAACACCTGATTTATATATATAATCCTTCCATCCCTGTCTATTATCTGGACACCCTCATCCAGGTTGTCCAGGACCTCTCCCAGATCCATAATATCACCTGCTCAATTTTAGGCACTTAAGCCCGTTTTTGGGCTATTTGAGTCAGTTTTACATCTTTTCCGGTGCCCCGACACCCAGCACGCTTAGTGCATTGGCCAGTACCTTCTTTGTGCTGTCAATCAAAACCAATCTGGCTTTCATTACACCCTCTTCCTCGCCTATCACCCTGCACTCAGTGTAGAAGGAGTGGAAAAGTGTGGCCAGATCCATGGCATAGTGTGTAAGTCTGTATGGTTCCAGTCTTAATGCGGCCTGGCCTATTTCCTCCGGATAGGAGGCCAGCTTTTCCATAAGGTCAAACTCCACATTTTTATTCAGATGATTCAGTTCTACATCGGCTATATCCGGCACATTTATGCCTATAGATGAGGCATTTCTAAGTATGCTGCATATCCTGGCATGCGCATACTGGGCATAAAACACGGGGTTTTCACTGCTTTCCTTAATGGCCAAGTCCATGTCAAATTCGAACTGAGAGTCGGCAGACCTCATGTTGAATAAAAACCTTACCGCGTCTTTGCCTACTGCATCTACCAGGTCACGCAGGGTAACCATGTTGCCCTTCCTCTTGGACATCCTGGCAAACTCACCGCCCATCTTGAGCCTGACCAGCTGCATAAGTATAACTGTAAGCCTATCAGGACTGATCCCCAGGGCCTCCATGGCGGCCTTCATCCTGCCCACATGCCCGGCGTGGTCTGCACCCCAGATATCAATCACCCTGTCAAAGCCCCTCTTTATGAACTTATTCCTGTGGTATGCTATGTCAGAAGCAAAATATGTAGGTATGCCGTTTGCCCTCACCAGCACATCGTCCTTATCGGCGCCAAACTCTGTCGCTTTGAACCAGACTGCGCCATCCTTCTCATATGTATGGCCATTTTTCTTGAGCTCCTCTATCACGGCATTGACCTCGCCGCTTTCGTATAGCGAGCTCTCTCTAAACCAGACATCATAATGGATGCCATATGCCTCCAGGTCTTTCTTCATCCTTTCGATATTTTTCTCCAGCGCCCATTCCCTTAGTACAAGCTGCCTCTCGTCAGAGCTCATAGAAAGGCATCCTTCCCCATTATCCTCTATATACTCCTTCATAAGCTCAACAAGGTCCTCACCATGATACCCATCCTGTGGAACGGCAGCATCCTGTCCTAATAACTGCAGGTACCTTGCCTCCAGAGATGCTCCAAACTTTTCTACCTGATTTCCTGCATCATTTATGTAAAATTCCCTTTCCACATAATATCCTGCTTTTTTCAGTACAGAGGCAAGCACATCGCCTATTGCCCCGCCCCTTGCATTTCCGAGATGCATAGGCCCTGTCGGATTGGCAGAGACAAACTCAATCTGAATTTTCTGGTCTTTTCCTATGTCAAGGTTTCCATAGTCTTCTTCCATGGCATTGATTTCCTTAAGCACATTATAAAGCCAGGTCCTGTCAAGTTTAAAGTTTATAAACCCTGGTCCTGCTATCTCGATAGAAGCTATATATTTCGTCAAAGGAAAATTTGACTTTATAAGCTCAGCCAGTTCCCTGGGCTTTTTGCCAAAAAGTTTGGATGAGGTCATGGCCACATTTGTAGCATAATCGCCAAAGCTCCTATCCTTTGGTACTTCCAGCTCAGGCATCGGCATATCATATGGATTTACTCCGGTCTCCGCGGCTATCTTCTCCAATGACGCCTTGATACCATCTTTAATATCCTTCTGTATCTTGAAAATACTGTACATCAGTTAACCTCCCTTATGGTCAATTTCAATTCATTGGTGCTTATATAGCTGTCATTCAGTATAAGATGATACCGTAAGTCTATCTCCCCACCTGTACTTTGTAAATCTATGTACATTTTCTTTCCAATCACACCCAGGTCAAAGACCCCGTCAGAGGTTATGTATGGGCTTACATTCTTCTTATCCCTTTCAAACACCAGCTTAGAATTGTACTTCCCGCTGCTGAACACTACCACCCTATCCCTCTCAATTTTCAGTGTGATAATGGTATCTACGCCACTTTTGTAAACTATATAGTAGTTGCCCCTGTTCTTAAAAAGTTCAGCCTCCGTAATGAGTTCAACGGTTTCTTCACCATTGGGTGAGATTTGAATACCTTTGGCCTTTACCCACGCCTTTGTCATTAAACCTCCCCCTTAACGTCTTTTTAATTAGATTATAGCACTTCTTTATGCAGGAGGATAATTGTTTATTTTACCTCACATTCTACCCTTTTCTATATAATATAACCCCATCCAGTCAAAAATAATATCCTGTATATAATACCATATCACCGGTAAAATTTCTATGACCTAATAATTTTTCATTTTTATGTTTTAAATATGCATATGTTGGTATATAATATTAATAGAATATGTATTATGTGGAGGTAAATAATTATGTTATCACCTCTATATTATTCGCTTTATATGCAGAATGAAAGCCTGAATGGCGCAAGAAACCTGCCATCATGCTGTACCTTTTGCGGGTATATGGCCAGGCCGTCATCTTCAGGTATGACATGCAGGGATTGTTCAGCTAATTATAATTATAAAAAAGCAGGGCCTATGACCCCACTTAAGATTATACTGTAATTACAGTACCTGTCTTTCCTTCCATTGCTTCTTCTGCCTTCTCCAGAGAGGTTATTATAGCTTTGCGGTATGACCTGGATTTTGCAAATATCACAGCAGCCTGAACCTTCGGCAGCATAGATCCAGGGGTAAATTGTCCCTCATTTATGTATTTCTCAGCTTCTTCAACACTCATATGGTCCAGGTCTTTTTGATTAGGTCTTTTGTAATTTATTGACACCTTCTCCACAGCGGTCAGTATCAATAAAATATCTGCATCTATAAGTTCAGCCAGTTTTTCTGATGCCAGGTCTTTATCAATAACCGCTGCCACACCCTTAAGGCCGTCCTCATCCTCTATGACAGGCACTCCACCACCGCCACATGATATAACCACATGGCCGGCTTTTGTAAGAGTCCTTATTATATCATCTTCTACTATCTTTTTGGGCATCGGCGATGGTACAACTCTCCTGTAACCCCTGCCCGCATCCTCTTTCATTATGTATCCATTTTCCTTAGCCAATTTCTCTGCATCTTCCTTAGTAAAGAAAGACCCAATAGGCTTAGTTGGATTTAAAAATGCTGGATCTTCCTTATCCACAACTACCTGAGTGATGACTGTAGCAATAGATTTGTTAAGACCGCTTTTCCTCATCTCATCACCTATGGCCTGCTGGAGATGGTAGCCTATATATCCCTGGCTCATACTCCCACATTCAGGAAGCGGCATAACAGGATTGCCTGTTACCTTTGATGCAGTCTCATAGGTAGCTATTATCTGACCCACCTGCGGTCCGTTTCCGTGGGACACAATAACCTGATGCCCTTCTCTTATAAGCCTTACAATAGCTCTGGCAGTAAGTCTGCTGGAGTCAAGCTGTCCCTCTGCCGATATATCCTTTGGGTCTGCCTGGAGGGCATTGCCCCCCAGTGCAACAACTATTCTCGCCATAATTTTCCCCCTTATCCTCTATGCCAATGTCGCAACCATAACAGCTTTTATTGTATGCATTCTATTCTCAGCCTGGTCGAATACTTTTGAATATTTGCTTTCAAATACCTCGTCAGTAACCTCCATAGCACCATAGTTCTTTGACATATCAGTATCATAATTGTGTATGGCAGGCAGGCAGTGCAGGAAAATTACGTCCTCTTTGCCAGTAGCCCTTATTAAATCCATATTTACCTGATATGGCTTTAACTGTTCTATCCTCTCCTGCAGTTTACTTTCTTCACCCATGGATGCCCATACGTCGGTATATATGACATCAGAATCTTTAACCGCAGCCTTTGGGTCCTCTATAAGCTCTATAACAGCTCCTGTATTATTCGCTATCTCCTTAGCTTTCTCCACCACAGAGTTCTCCGGCCATAGGGCCTTTGGCGCCCCAGCTACAAAATGCATGCCCATTACAGCGCAACCCAACATAAGAGAATTCCCCATGTTATTCCTAGCATCACCCATATATGTAAGTTTTATTCCTTTCAAATGGCCAAAATGCTCTTTTATTGTTAGAAAGTCAGCTAAAATCTGTGTTGGGTGTGAATAGTCAGTAAGCCCATTCCATACAGGTACACCGGCATATTTCGCCAGTGTTTCCACTGTTTCCTGCTTAAAACCCCTGAACTCTATACCATCAAACATCCTTCCCAGCACCCGTGCAGTATCGGCTACTGTCTCTTTCTTGCCAAGCTGTATGTCGTCTTTGCCGAGATACTCTGGATGAGCTCCCTCATCTATGCAGGCTACTACAAAGGCACACCTTGTCCTGGTTGATGGCTTTTCAAATAAAAGAGCTATATTCTTTCCTTCTAATAGATTGCCCTTTATACCAGCCTTTTTTTTGGCTTTTAAAGTTGCAGACAGGTCTAAAAGATATTCCATTTCCTCCTTTGTAAGCTGTTCAACTGTTAAAAGTGATTTACCTCTCATGTTTACAGGCATTTAAATTCCTCCTTTAAAATTTTTATTTTAGCTTTAATGTTACCATGAAACAGACTCCCTTAGCAAAGGCATGCTCATACATCTTGGGCCTCCACGTCCCCTGGAAAGCTCTGAACTTGGTATAGTAATTACTTTTATGCCATTTTCTCTCAAGGCCCGGTTAGTTATATAATTCCTATCGTAGGTAACAACCACGCCGGGGGCAATTGCCAGGGTGTTTGACCCATCATTCCACTGTTCTCTGCCCGAAGCTATTTTGTCACCATCTCCGCATTTTATAAGCTGAACCGATGATAGTCCCAACGATTCTTTCAATATATCATTTAGTGGCATTGCCTTATGCTCTATGTTTATATCATCCCCTGCACCCTTGGAAATTTCATATATGCTCAAAGGACCTTCTACTCCAGGATGAATGGTAAACTTATCATAATCAACCATTGTAAATACAGTATCCAGATGCATAAATGCTCTTGATTTTGGTATCTCAAACACAAGCACCTTTTCAAACGCTGATGCTTTAAATAGATTGCGCGCTGTTATCTCTATAGCCTGAGGCGTTGTCCTCTCGCTGCACCCAATTGCCACTATCTTATCATTAAGTACCAGCTCATCTCCTCCCTCAATGCTAAATGGAATTGATCTATCATACCATATTTCCGGTTTATCCTTTTTAAACATAGGATGGTATTCATATATATACTCTATAAAAAGGCTTTCTCTTCTCCTTGCTGCTGTAGCCATCCTGTTTATTGTAAGCCCCTTGCCTATGCATGCAGCTGGATCTCTCGTAAAATATAGATTCGGCATAGGATCTATATAGAAGGGATAATCATCTTCAATAATCCCTGCCAGTGTATAGTACCTCTTTACCTCAATCTCATCTTTTCTTACGCCCGACATGAACTTTAAAACCATATCTTTAGGACTCATACTTAAAAAAAACTCTTTTAAAGACTCTTTCAGTCCTTCCGAAGTCACGCCGCTTTCTTCAAAAAATTGGTCTAAAAATTTTTGAACTACATCAGTTTCATTAAGTATATCTGAAAACAGGTCCTCTATATATAATACCTCTGCTCCATTTTCCTTAAGTACAGAGGCAAATACATCATGCTCTCTCTGGGCAATTTCGAGGTATGGTATATCATCGAAAAGCAATTTGACAAGGTATTCCGGTATAAGGTTCTCCAACTCGCCATTTGGCCTATGCAAGAGCACCTTTTTAAGTTTTCCTATCTCCGAATTGATCTCTATCATTCTATCCCTCCTCATATACCCTACAATGGGCATTATACATCAGATGCATATTGCAGACAACAGTTATTTAATCTATTAAAAAATAAATATAACCGTATAACGCCTATTATAGTCAATTTGCGTCAATTTTGATAAATAATTTATTCTAAAGCTTTAAACATTACTTTTTCTTTCAAATACTCATATATTTATTCATATTAAATGTTTATTTAAGCAGCATTTATGCATATCATGAATAAATATGCGTTGCATTGATACAGGATAATTGTACCCCTTCATATGATATAGGTATATCACCGCTTAGTATCCTTATATTTAAAATAAAAATACAGCCGCATTTACTGGCGGCTGCAGATTTAATACATATCTTGAAATCTTTCCAGTGAAAGGTTTATAAGTTCATCTAAGAGCTTTTCATAGCTCAGACCCGATATTTCCCACAGCTTCGGATACATACTCACATGCGTAAAACCTGGTATAGTGTTGAGTTCATTTACATATATCTTTCCCGTACCGTTTTCGTAAAAGAAGTCCACCCTGGCCATGCCCTGGCAGTCAATAGCTCTGTATGCCTTTATAGCCAGTTCTTTTATCTCTTCAATCTTATCCCCAGGAATGTCTGCAGGTATTAGAAGTCTGGTGGTCGTATCATAGTATTTCGCCTGATAGTCGTAAAACTCTCTTGTTGGTAGTATCTCACCAACGGTCGAAGCCCGGGGATTCTCGTTACCAAGAACAGAGCACTCCACATCCTTGCAGTCTACAGCTTTTTCAACAATTAGCTTCCTGTCATATCGTGCTGCCAGGTTCAGTGCCTCTGTAAGTTCTCGCCTATCGTGTACTTTGGTAATGCCTACGCTGGAACCCAAGTTTGCAGGTTTTACAAAGTTGGGATATCCCAGTTTCATTTCAATCTCTTCTATTATTTCCTCTCCCCGCCCGTACCACTGTTTCTTGGTAAACACAAGATACGGAGCCAGTGGAAGCCCAGCATGCTCAAGAAGTTTCTTGGTAAACACCTTATCCATACCGGTTGCTGATGATGTAACATTTGCTCCTACATATGGTATGTTCGCCAGCTCCAAAATGCCCTGTATTGTGCCATCCTCACCCCTTGGCCCATGGAGCACAGGAAAGACCACATCCAGGGGCATAAGCTTCATTTCTCCATCCACAAAGTATAAAAGCCCCTTATAAGATGGGTCAGGCGGCAATATCGCCTTATAAGAATTATTTACCCAGTCTCCCTTTTGTATATCATCTATATCCCCTTTGTACAGATACCAGTGCCCCGTTTTAGTTATTCCGATAGGCACTATATCGTATTTTTGTTTATTCAGGTTTTTAATTACGGAAGCAGCAGACATCAGGGATACATCATGCTCGCCAGATTGCCCTCCAAATAAAACTCCAACTTTTAAAGGCAATTAAAATCCCCCCCAATTTATTTCTCATAGATTTATTGTATTCTAAAACACGGGAAATAACCACACAATATATTGAAGCATCCTTCAAGATTATTTATTTCTTATATCTTCTTCCGGTTCAATATGGATTGTAACATCGGTTATACCTGGATAGACTCTTTTCAAATTTTCCTCTATAATATCACTTATCTCATGGGCCCTTAATACGCTCATGTCTTCATTTACAAGCACATGGAGGTCTACCTTAATATCATCCTCTCTCCCTCTGGTCCTTATCTTATGACATGACCTTACACCATCTACACTTTTTACCAGTTGTTCAATGCCTTCCTCATCAAGTACTACAGCATCAACAAGTATGCTTGTGCTTCTTGAAAATATCTCAAACGCAGCGCGGCCTATCATAATGACAATAAATATTGAAACTATCACATCAGCAATCTGAACACCGTATCTTGCAAAGACAAGGCCGGCAATAACTGATAATGATACAAGGACATCACTGGCTGTATGGATTGAATCAGACTCTAAAAAATCGCTCTTTAGTTCTCTGGCTTTTTTCTTCTCAAAATTAGTAACAAATAGATTGACAGCAATAGTAATTATCATAATCGCAAAACTGTATATATTGGCATTTACCTGTACCGGGTTTTTAATCCTCTCCACTGCACCGGCAATAACCTCATAACACACCAAAACCAGCATGGCACCTATAATTAGAGTAACCATAGTCTCTATCTTTTTGTGTCCGTAAGGATGCTTTTCATCTGATGGCCTGTATGCAAAAGAAATGCCTATAAGCCCAATGACATTACTGCTGGCATCGGTAAGAGAATGAAACCCGTCTGCTATCATGCTCATGGAGTTTATCAAATACCCTGTTGCAATTTTTAAAATGCATACAAGTATATTAAATATAAGTATTATAAGATTGACACGGAATATATTTTTATAGGTATCCATAAATGAATCCTCCTTAAAAATATAAAGCCCAGACCGCATGGTTCATGGCCTGGTCTCTTTCAATTGAAATTTTATTTAACACTATTATATGCGTATTTTGTTGTATATGCAACTATTTTTTCTTAATATTAATTATTATCAGTTGAGAATAAAAACCTTTAGCAATAAAGGTCGGGGATTATTCCCCGACCTTAGGGCCACCATTATACTGCTGGGCAATGCTTTTTTCAGCTCTTTCTATGGCAAGCCTTACCAGGTTACCACAGTTTCTTGAAGAAACACTACCCCAGCCTTCTTTGGCTACTATATCATCTACACCTAATTCTCTGGCAAGTTCATACTTTAGTTCGTCAGACATTACACCGCGTCTTCGGGACATATCTGACCATCTCCTCACCAGAATTTGAGGTTGCCCTCAGTTTCTATTATACCCCGAAGGCAAAAAATTATTGATAAAATCAACGTCGTTTACTGTTCACATGGTAAGTTTTCCTTCATCTGTTTCAATTACCTGTAGTATCTGCTCTTCATTTCCATTTTCTGCATTTATATATACGTAGTAGGTGTTGCCAGAATATTCTCCCATGAACTCATAGGTCAATGCCTCTTTGCCTCCCGGCAGGGGTATTACAGCCAGCCTGCTCTGTTTTATATCGAGGTTGAGGCTGATTTTATCTTCGGCCTGGCCCTTTGTTATCGCGGGCTTAACAGTGTTTCTCTCTGTATGAGACATATAATAATTCAGAGCATCAAATCCAAGGACGCTGCCATTATCGAGGGCCACTTTGACCTTTATAAGGTCCGGATAGTATATCACGTCGTCCTTCGTGTACGCATAATTTATAACCACGGTATTGTCGTACTTCATGGAATAGGTAGGCATCATATTGTCATATCCATTTCTCTTCAAAAACCTGTCAGCATAATCCTCAGCCTGTTTCGTGGATAAATTTACCTTTCCTACATCCCTATTGTTCAACATCCATATTACATGTCCACCAGTCCCGCTTATATTCAGATAGTAGGTAGAACCCCCATTCCTGTCTCTTACCTCTATACCAAAGCCTTTCACTGGCTGGCCTACATAGCTGTATTGTCTAACGCTTTCTGCTGCCTCAAGTCCCAGAAAATCTATTGCTTTCTTTTCTGCAGCATCAAGGTTTACATCATTCCCTGTCACACCCTTAGGTGTTCTCTTTTCCAGGGCTGCTGAAAATGGTCCATCATATATAAGTGTAGGCATATTTGTCATATTTTTTTCTATGTTTTCAAATTTGCTGCCTATAAGTTTATCTGAAATATTGTCCAATCTGGTTCCGCCTTTGCTTTTCAAATCGCTTATGGTTATTGATCCAGAAACAAGATCATCCTGTAGTTTCTGCAGTTCTACAGAAACATCTCCTGCAATCTTATGGAGCTGGGCCAAATTTTTCCTGTCTGTATCTGAAAATTTCTCGCCTCTTGCCCTTTTCTTTTGAAGGCTGTATGAATAGTCGCCCACCTGGTTTAAAAACTTCGACGTACTCTCCACTACGACGGATGGAACCGGCAACTGTGCAAGAGCTTCTATAGCTGTATATGCCCGCCTGTGTATATCTGTCAAGGTAAGGATATCCATATCTTCTTCCTCGGCAACCTGAAGTTTTGAAAGGCCCACCTGCATGTTCTCCATATTGTCCACAAGCTGATAAAAGGCCCTGTTGTACTGGCCATTTAAGTAACGGTAATAGAAGGTCTTCTGATTGTACTGATATATTCCAAAAATACCTAGGCCAAGGACTGCAGCTACCATTACCAGGCTTATCAAATTCACCCTTTTAAATTTCATATAATCACCTTGCAAACCTATGTTTACCTATTACAGTTATAACAGGTCTCGACCATATCCATCCGCTTGTACTTTTGGCAGGATTATAGTAGTATAACGCCCCACCGGAAGGGTCCCATCCGCTCAGAGCATCCCGTGCGGCCCTTAAGGACTCATCATCGGGGTTAAGCCAGATCTGCCCGTCAGCAACTGCCGTGAAAGCCCCAGGCTGAAATATAACACCTGCAATAGAATTTGGGAATTTCGAACTTTTAACTCTGTTTAAAACAACGGCGCCTACGGCAACCTTGCCAATATATGGCTCTCCCCGTGCCTCACCATGTATCAGCCTGGCCAGAAGAGTATAGTCATCCCTGCTGGAAACACCCCTCGACGGAGTAGTGGTAGTAGCCGGGGTAATCCTCATGCCCAGGGCTCTTTTAGTGGCATTGCCTATAACACCATCAGGCGTAAGGCCATTCCTTTTTTGAAATTTTATGACGGCCTGATACATCTTGGCCCCATATGCACCATCCAGAGGCCCGGTATAGTATCCCCAATTTTTGAGCTTTCTCTGGGCCTCCAGTACCTCACTACCTTTAGAACCCCAGGAAAGGGCTGCACTGTACACCACGCTCTCAATGGATGCAGTCAACATTATAATTATCAATAAAAATATTCTCTTGTACTTTCTCTGCATGGGTATCCCCTTTCAATTTTCAAGAATATATCTACATACTCAGTCTAATCGTTATTTTTTGTATAAAGCAGGATTTTTATTCCGTATGGCGAATTTATATACTATATTAATTTAGTGAAATCATTTTCACCGTACATACGGTGTTAAAAATAAATAAAAAATTTTATGGGAGGGGTATAATTTGAAAAAGCAAATGGCAGTTCTGGTAGCTGCATTGCTTGTCCTTAGCATGTTTTTATCGGCATGCAGCAGCCAGGATACCCAGCAGAGTCAGCAGCAAGTTCCAGCCGAGCAGCAAACTAGTGAACCGGTGGAGATAACGGCCAACCTGCAGACTGAACCCAGAAGCATAGACCCGGCCAAAAACACTGCTATTGATGGTGGGACGGTGATATATCACATATTCGAGGGGCTTACACGTCTGGATAAGAATAATAAAGCAGAGCCTGCAGTTGCAGAGAAATGGGATATTTCCAGTGATGGGCTTACCTATACATTCCACCTGAGGGACGGTGTAAAGTGGTCCGATGGAAAGCCAGTCACCGCTAAGGATTTTGAGTATGCATGGAAGAGGGTGTTAAACCCTGAAACCGGTTCAGAGTATGCATATCAGCTGTATTACATCAAAAACGGCGAAAAATACAACAATGGTGAAGCAAAGGTTGAGGATGTCGGTGTCACTGCAAAAGACGACAAGACCCTTGTGCTGACTTTAGAATCACCTACACCTTATATACTGGAGCTCCTGGCTTTCTTTACCTATATGCCGGTGAGGCAGGATATAATAGAGGCTCATCCTGAGGACTGGACACAAAGCCCGGAGACATATATAGGTAATGGAGCCTTTGTGATGACTGCATGGAATCACAATGACTCTATAGTCCTTGAGAAAAACCCCAACTATTGGGATCTACAGAGGATAAAACCGGATAAGATAACCTTTTTAATGATCAATGATGCCAACACAGAGCTAGCTGAGTTTGAAAATGGCCGCCTTGACTTTGGAGATAACCCGCCAGCCAATGACTTCCCAAGACTTAAGGAAATGGGAGTACTTCATATAGACCCCAGCCTGGCAACCTACGGATATGTGTATAATACAAAGAAGGCACCCTTTGATAACCCCAAGATAAGAAAGGCATTTTCTCTTGCCATTGACAGAAAGGCCATAGTAGAAACTCCTCCACCGGTCGGTCAGAGACCCGCAGGGGGATGGGTATCTCCTGGTATACCTGATGCTGACCCCACAAAGGACTTCAGGGATGTAGGCGGAGACTATTATGATGTGAACAAGGCCAATATAGAAGAAGCAAAGAAGCTGCTTGCCGAAGCCGGGTACCCTGACGGTAAGGGCCTGCCTAAGATTACCCTGCTATATAATACCAGCGAGGGCCATAAACAGATAGCCGAAATCCTTCAGGAAATGTGGAAACAAAACCTGGGTGTAGAAGTAGAGCTGGCCAATGAAGAGTGGCAGGTGTTCTTAGATGACAGAGCTAACGGCAACTATCAGGTGGCAAGGCTGGGATGGTTTGCAGATTATATAGATCCAATGACCTTCCTGGATATGTTTACTACAGGCAGCGGCAATAACAATGCTGATTGGAGCAACAAAGAGTTTGATGAATTGATCGACAAGGCCAAACGTACTACCAATGCAGTTGAAAGAATGCAGTATATGCATCAGGCAGAAAACATCCTGATGGATGAGATGGTCGTATTGCCTATATACTTCTACGTAAACTCTTATGTGGTAAGACCCAATCTGAAGGGTTACCACATAGACCCGTTAGGATATAATTACTTCCATGAGGCGTATAAGGAATAAGGAGACATACCTCGTCAAGTAAAGAAATGAGATGTATAAAGCAAAGAAAAACTCCGGAGCTTACTCCGGAGTTTTTCTTTGAAACGCTAGTTTAAATGTGTTTGATACCCTGCTTGCTATATCCTCAATTATCTCAACACTCTTCAGCTTAATCGGCGGTTTGTTAGAGGATATTTCCTCAATTTCCTTCTCTGTAAGAACCTTTGAAAGTTCATCTTTTGTGTTGTCTCTGGCCTGGCCATGAGAGGTATCTACAAAACACAAAGGAGGAAAGAGTACACACCACCAGTTTTTCCCTTCACCGTCTCCCATGACCACACGGAGTGCATCGTATTCGCCTGCCGGGAGGGTGATAGAACCATATGACTTAATAGGAAATTCAAACCTGCCCATGGTCACCTTGACAGGATAATTATAGCCTTCACTTTGTACTACTTCTTCCGCTTTTTGCTGTATATCATCCAGTTTGCTGCTAATCAGTCTTTGAGCATCTTCCTTGCTATCTGCGCTGGCAAGATACTGGTTGAGATAACCTATTACCTCATCCCTTACCTTTAGCTTTAACTGCTGGTCGTCCACATCATCGCTGTTGGCTATAACGTGAAATCTCAGCAGTTTATATGACAGGTCTTCCTGCAGATCTTTTTCCGGTAAAATGTATCCTGTCAATAAAACAACTATCATTATGGCAACCAATATCGTAGCGGTCCATTTCATAGAAAAACCCCCACCTTTCTTTGCTAATTAGAATTATTTACAGCAGGTAGGGATTTTATACATATATTGAAACATTTTATAACAATATTCTTTTCGCCATATAAAGGTCTTCAGGTTTATCTACGTCATTGCCAATCTCGGCATATTCGGAGATTATCGCTCTGGCAGTTATTTTAAGCATATCCGAAGCCTTTTTCTCCACCATTCTTATAGTAAGGGATTTGAATAAAAACGCTAAAATCAGGCCTGGCCCGAGCACGGAAGCAATCTTAGCCGGGTTCTTTCGATTTGCAATAACATGGCGCGGTACCGGCATACATTGTTCAAATATCCTGGGATTGACATAAAAAATATTGCCACCTGTAAAGGTGCCATCCTTCAAAGTCACATATGTCCTTTTTGCGCCTGGAAATCTTTCCTCACATATTCGCTTTTCTACTATTGGATAGCAGAAATCAGCTCCAATCTCTTCAGATTTTCTTATAAAATCTATTATGGCCTCTGAAGTGATATATGGTATATCACCTGTCATTATAAGAATGCGCCTATCATTTATAAACCTGCTTATACCCTTTGTGAGGTTATCCAGTATATCTGTCCCGCCTTCAATAAATTCAAGCCCATTTTTAGAGCAGAATTCACTACTGTCACTGTTGCCTACAACAAGGATTTTATCAATCATGCCGGTCCCTTCAGCGGCATCTACCACATAGGCAAGCATGGGTTTCCCATTTATATCTACCAGCGACTTACCAGGTATCTTTTCTACCTCACCACTCCCTGCCAGAATTACCGCATTTAACATTCTCATCCACCCTCAACTATTATATTTTGCTGAGCGACCTCATAAAGTCCTCCTGGGCCGATTCTAAGTGCCTTTCAGCTGCTTTTCTTGCAGTCTCAGGGGTCCGTTTCTTTATAGCTTCAACTATTTTTTCATGTTCAGGTATAAGTTTATTGGGTCTCTTGTAGGTTTCAAGGTACCTTATCCTGAACCTCTTTAGCTGCTCCTGAAGATTATTATTAATCTGTATGAGCCTATCATTCCTGGTTGTTTGGAATATGAGATTGTGAAACTCTGTATCTGCTTCTATTATACCATTTTCATCACTTTTATCTACACATTCCCTGAATTTTTCCATGATATTGGTAAGCATATGCAGCTCCTCATTGGACATTCGCTCAGCAGCAAGGGATGCGGCCAGGCCTTCCAGGGCTGTCCTGACTTCAAAAACCTCAAGGATATCTTTCTGCGAAAGGTCTGAAACATAGGCGCCCTTCCTCGGCACCATGATAACAAGTCCTTCCAGCTCCAGTTTCCTGATAGCCTCCCTTATAGGCGTACGGCTGACCCCCAGCTTCGAGGCCAGCTGTACCTCCATGAGCCTCTCGCCAGGCTTAAATTCGCCCGATATTATACTTTCTTTCATATACTCAAAAACCAGGTCTCTTAAAGGTTTATATGTCTCTATCGGATTAAAATTATCCATATCCATCCCACCTAAATTGTTTTAGTATAATAGACAAAAGGATATTTGAACTTTAACCTTCTGTAAGCACTCATCAAAACATCCCAATCATGGAATATGCCGAAAACCGCCGAACCGCTGCCGGTCATCATGGCCTTTGCAGCACCATTCTCCATAAGGTCCTTTTTTATATTTTCAAGAGATGGAAGCACCTTAAATGCTGCAGTTTCCAGTGCATTGTCCATAAAACATGCCAGCTTTGGCAATTCACCAGAATGGCAATTTTCCAGGAACCCTTTTATGTCTCCGTGATTGTAGTGCATCTCATCAAGTATACTGTATATTTTTTTAGTCGAAATTGATTCCTTTGGCTTTATAATCAAGATGTTCATTGAAATAGGGGCTAATGGTGTTAAAATTTCACCTCTGCCTTCTGCCAGCGCCATGCCTCCTTTTATAAAGAAAGGTACATCGCTGCCTACTAAGGCCGCAATCTGCAAAAGTTCCTCTTCAGTTTTATTAAGGCGCCACAGTCTGTTTAAACCCACGAGAACCCGGGCCGCATCAGAACTCCCACCCCCCATGCCGGAGCCAATAGGAATATGCTTTTTTATCTGTATATGGGCGCCCAGATTATCTCTTTTGTCTTTCAGAACACATGCTGCTTTGTAGGCCAGATTTAATTCTTTAGGCATACCCATCATCTCCACCTCGATGCCTCCCAAGGCTGGCCTGATATATACCGTATCATGTAGACCTATGGTATGCATTACTGTCACTATATCATGATATCCGTCATCACGCAGCCTGAGGACATCAAGGAAAAGGTTTATCTTGGCATTTGCTTTTAAAAACATCCGGCACCTCTTTTATGTGAAAAAATTGTTATACTCATTACAATTATAAACTTTTAATAGGGGCATGTAAATAGTGAAAAAGCCGTCCATGTGGACGGCATACACTTTAACCTCATATGATTACACTGCATAAAGTAGACAGAGTCGGCATGTAAAGGCCGGAGGCACCTTAAAGTAAGGCTTAGCCGCTCTTAGTCTCGAAACAAGTGAGGCAGGGGCATCCGGCATGGACGCCGAATGGAGGCGCACCCTGCCGAGCGAAGAAGCGAGAATTAGAGCAGCTTGCCGAATGATCAGGTGCCAAGGCTTTTGCTGCTGGCTAAACAATGACTCTCTTTAAGGCCACATTTGACGCTGTATGTCATGCTCAAATGGGCTCTCACACTCAAATCTTATATGATATTTAACCTTTTACCGACCCTTTCAAATGCCTTTAGTGCAAAGTCAAGATCCTCTTTTGTATGGTCAGCAGTAACTATTGTCCTGACCCTGGCTCTCCCCATAGGCACAGTAGGATATACTATGCTCTGGGCAAAAACCCCCTCTTCAAAAAGATTGTCGCTCAGAGCATTTGCCAGCTTGCTGTCGCCTACAATGACAGGTGTAATTGGGGTCTCACTATTTCCTGTATTAAAGCCCATCTCTTTAAGCGCTGCCTTAAAATACCTGGTGTTGTCCCAAAGCTTGTCTGTGTATGATGTATCTGACGAGAGGATATCTATGGCAGCTATACAGGCTGCAGCAACTCCCGGTGTAGGAGCAGTGCTGAAAAGCAGCGGCCTGCCCCTCTGAATAAGGTAATCTTTCAGTTCCTTCCTGCCTGCCACATATCCGCCGACCACACCGATGGCCTTTGATAATGTACCTATCTGAACATCAACCCTGCCGTGAAGATTAAAGTGGTCAACAGAGCCTCTTCCGCTTCTTCCCAGCACACCGCTGGCATGGGCGTCGTCTACATATGTTATGGCACCATATTTTTCAGCAAGCTCAACAATCTCAGGAAGCCTGGCTATGTCGCCGTCCATGCTGAATACTCCGTCCGTTATAATCATCTTATGATTGTAGCCGGTACAGGACTTTAAGACCTCCTCTAAGTCCTTCATGTCACTGTGCTTATACCGTTTGACCTCTGCCTTGCTAAGTCTGCAGCCGTCAATTATGCTTGCATGGTTCAGCTCATCGGATATTATGACATCCCCTTCATCTACAAGCGCAGGTATAGTTCCCATGTTTGCAGTAAATCCTGACTGAAAGACAAGCACCGCTTCTGCTCCTTTAAACTCAGCCAGTTTTCTCTCCAGTTCTTCATGGATGCTCATATTGCCTATGATGGTCCTTACCGCGCCTGCACCTGCCCCATATTTCTTTGTGGCTTCAATAGCAGCCTCTTTTAGTTTGGGGTGATTGGCCAGGCCGAGGTAGTTGTTTGACGACAGGTTTATGACCTCTTTGCCGTTTATGACTGCTCTGGCACCCTGAGGGCTGCCCAACACCTTCAGGTCATGATAAAGGCCTTGTTCTTTTAGCTCAGCAATCCTTTCCTTTAAAAATTCAAGCTGGTTTGCCATATGTATCCCTCCCTGATTATAATTTTGATTCCAGTACATAACCTATAAAGCATGGCATATAACATACAAAGGCAGCCTTAAAGCGAGTCTATGATACTCTTAATGAGTGGCAAATGTAGCCGGGGCATCCGGCATGGACGCCACATGGAGGCGTACCCGGCGAAATGCAGACACGAATCGTAGAGTATCAAGATGAACGCTCAGGTACCAGGATGTTATTGAAATGCATGAAGTGCTTAATGCACCTGAAACCAATATTAATTATAGTATTAACTCTATGGTATCAGTACCACCTTGCCGCAATTTCCCTCTACCATAAGGTCCAATCCCTTTTTATAGTCCTCCAGTGGCAATCTATGGGTGATGATAGGAGAAACATCAATCTTGCCCGAATCCAGCAGCGCCCTGACTGTATACCATGTCTCCCAGAGCTTTCTCCCGGTAACGCCAATTATAGTTATTCCCTTAAAGACCATGTCATTGCCCCAGTCAAATGTGATATTGCCGTCCGGCACACCTAAGGCTACAAGCACACCACCTGAACGCAGTGCCTTTAAAGATTGGTTTATAGCTGTATTGTTGCCAGACATCTCCAGGACAACATCTACACCTATCCCCCCTGTAACCTTATGAATCTCTGAAATTACATCCTGCTTTGCTGGATTTATAGCCAGATCAGAGCCCATCTTAACAGATAAATCCCTTCTGTACTCATTTACCTCACTGGTAAATACCGCAACAGCTCCAGCTGCTTTTGCCACCTGTATGGCTAAAAGTCCTATAGGCCCGCAACCAGTTATTAAAACCGTTTTCCCAACCAGGTCAGTGGACAGTGCTGTATGAACCGCATTACCCAGGGGTTCCTGTATAGATGCTACATCTGCAGGAAGTGATGGGTCATTCTTCCATGCGTTTACTGCCGGTATCCTTACATATTCTGCAAAACAGCCGTCCATATCTACGCCCAGTATAGAAAGGTCCTGGCAAACATCGGCATGGCCAGTCCTGCACTGGTAGCATTTCCCACATACCACGTGGGTCTCTGCAGATACATAATCACCTATTTTTATATCGTCAACATCTTTGCCTACCTCAACCACTTCGCCGCTAAACTCATGACCCATGGTCTGAGGTGGGTTTATCTTGGCCTTTGCCCAGTCATTCCATACATATATGTGGGCATCGGTACCGCATATAGAAGTAGCCTTTACTCTTACCAGTATATCCTTTGGACCAGGCTCCGGTACTGCAATCTCCACCAGGTCTGCTCCAGGGGCTGGTGTCAGTTTTCTCACAGCCTTCATGGTTCCCTTCATTTAATCCACCCCATATATTATATTTTATTCTACCCTTATTTTAAACCTTTTAAAAATTTATGTAAAGACAAAAATGCTGCTTTTGTCCGCACTATATGGACAAAAATATTATGAAAAAACGGCTTGAAAACAAGCCGTTTTTTTGTAGAACCTTACTTGCAGTTCTTATTACTCCGCAAAATATGCATGATGGAAATATATATATCCAAGCGGGTCAACAACATAACCCTGCAGCTTCGGGTCAACAATCACATAGTTGATATAGAAGTATATGGGCATCACCACAGCATCATCCATAAGTATATCTTCAGCCTTGTGGAGATACTGCATCCTCTCTTCAGGTGTCTTTGCAGTCTTAGACTTCTTTATCATTTCATCAAACTGAGGATTGGAATACTGTGCGTCATTATTGCCCATACCAGTCTGCAGCATATCCAGGAATCCCATGGGGTCTATATAGTCGGATACCCAGCCCCATCTGGCTATTTGATAATCATGGGTCTGCCTCCTGGTAGCCAAAAATACCTGCCATTCCTGATTGGCTATTTTAACATCTACGCCCAGATTTTGTTTCCACATCTCCTGAAGCGCTTCTGCTATGGCCTTGTGGCTCTCGCTGGTATTGTAAAGCAGCGTTACTTCAGGCAGGCCTTTGCCATCAGGATAACCTGCTTCGGCAAGGAGTTTTTTAGCCTCCTCAATATTTGCCTTTGTCGGGTCAAAGTAGTCGCCGCCTACTTTCCTGAAGTCTTCACCCGGCTTTGCATCAGGCATGCCATATGGTACCCATGCCGCTGCTAATGGCTGACCACCTTTTACTATCTGGTCTACTATAGCCTTCCTGTCTATAGCCAGAGAAAATGCCTTCCTTACCTTCGGGTTATCAAACGGCGCCCTCTTTGTATTAAATACATATGCATAGGTAGAGAGGAGCGGATATTCCTTGAGCACACCCTCCTGCTTTAATCTTTCCAGCTCTGTGGAAGGTGGATTATCGCCAAAATCCAGTGCTCCTGTCTCAAATGTGGAAAGTTCAGTAGCAGCTTCAGAAATCATTGTAAATACAAGTTTATCAGGCTTTATATCATTAGCATTCCAGTAGTTCTCATTTTTTACCAATACTATGGAATCATTGTGGTTCCATTCAGCCAACTTAAAGGCACCGTTGCCTATATAGGTTTCAGGATTCTGTGCCCAGTCATCTGGATGGGCCTCTACGATGTCCTTTCTAACCGGCATATAGGTCATAAAGGCAAAAAGCTCCATAATAAACGGTGTAGGGTTCTCCAGTGTAACCTCTAAGGTCTTTTCATCAATTACTTTTATACCAAGGTCCTCTGCCTTTGCCTCTCCCAGATTGAATTTCTCAGCATTTTTGATGAAATAAAGCTGATAAGCATAGCTGGATGCGGTCTTCGGGTCTAAAGCCCTCGTCCATGCATAGGCAAAGTCTTCTGCAGTCACCGGTTTGCCGTCAGACCACTTTGCATCCCTTAAATGGAATGTGATCTTAAGCCCATCATCAGACATTTCCCATTTTTCTGCAATACCGGGTTTTGCCTTTGAGTTCTCATCCAGGGTGGTCAGACCTTCAAAGACGTGTAAAATAACCTCAGCCCCATCAAGAGCACTGTTGAGTGCAGGGTCTATAGTCTGTGGCTCTGTCCCCATGTTATAACGTATGACCACCTCTTCTGGACTGCTGTTATTCTGTCCCTGGTTTTGCGGGCTTTGCTGCTGTCCGCCTGAGCTGCAGCCTGCGACCATTGATAATACCATCAAAATGGCCAGGCCGATAGTCAAAATTCTCTTCATTTGTCCCCCATTCCCTCCTTTTTATTTTTAAAGATAATATTATTCTACATTAAAACCCCTGTATACACAACAGTTAAATTTAACTACTTCTTAATTTCTTTCAATATCAGCAGTTTATCCCCCTCCTCAAGATTATCATCCGTCAATTCGTTTATTACCTTTATCCGATCCACAGTAGTCCTGTACCTTTTAGCAACATCCCACAGAGTCTCGCCCTTTTCAGCCACATATATCGTAATGCCAGCCATCTCAGGCAGCGCTTCCCCTTCAACCTCTTCTACGGACGAAAGGTATGTGAGTTTATTCTCCCTGTAGGCCCTGAGATTGCAATCAATGGTGTACCTGACATCCACCGCGTTTCCATTCAAGGTATATGACAGGTGTGATACATTAAACCTCACATCGATATTGTTATCCTTTCTAAGGTCATCTGCATCAACAACGTGCCTAAATGGAATCTCTACCATGTCATATTTTATGCCTGACTCTGCTGCATAATATACGCTCATAGGAAGTACACCCTCTATGTATAGCTTATTATCGGAAAGTTCATATTCTCCCGGCTGGGCCTGGCCTTTTATTAAAAGAATATGTTGTGCATCATCTGACAACTCAACTGTCTCCTTAAGGCTAATCTGGCTCCCTGATCTGTATACCTCGTTCAATAATGTAAATCTCTCTATATTTCCCTTAAGATTCCTAGTAATGCTGTATGCGTCCTTAACTATCGTTTTTCCGTCTTCTTCAAATACCTTTACCCTAACATCGAGTACAGCCTCAACGCTTATTGTACTGCTGTCTTTTGGCTCTGCACTGACCTCTTCAACAACGCACTCCACCTCAGGGTACATATAGGCTTGAACATCGGCTACATCCACATAATGAGTAAAATTGATATCTGTGCTGTAAGAATCGTATTCTATATCCTCAGTGTCTTTCATATATATAACGTCTATATTTAGCGTACCCTCTACAAGGACCTTGTTATCCGAGATTTGTGGCTCAACTTTAGCTATAGCAGCAGAGACATACAATATATCGCGTATGCCCGCATCTTCTCCTGGACTTACATCTTCTCTTACAATTGTCTCCGACGAACCATCACCGGCAAGGAACTTTACCTTTATATCCTCCTTCTTGCTCATTGCATCATCCAGATCTATTGCTGTAATGGCCTCTACTCTTTCTCTTTTACTTAAAAAGATATCCAGGTTAACCATATGCTTGAGTTGCAATTTTCTGCTGTTTAACACCTCATAATCGGTATGTTCCACATATCCCCTTACTTCTGCTTCGGCCTCCTCATCAACATCTGCAACATCAAAATAGTGGCTGAACTCTTTCACTGCTGTAATGCCGGCAACAGGCCTGTCCGTCTGGGTAGTGGCATACAAAATACGGGACAGCATCCTTCCCTCCACAAGAACCCTCCCTGCTGTAACCTCGCTCCCGTCAATTATAAGTTCTGAATCAATGCCTATTATTTCCTCAACATCAGGCTTTACATCCGGTACAAGTATATCACCTGTCACCATTGTCTGCGTACTCAGTCTTCTTATCAGTCTATCCAGGTTAATTACATCCTTGATAACATCTATAGACATAAAAATTCCCTCCCACGTATTTCTCATTAATATATAGATATAATGCATAGGAGGAAAATATGATAAAAATTTAAAAAACCGAGCCTCAACCCGGTTTTTTAAACACACTTTTTATTTAAATTGCTGCACAGGCTAAGTTCTACGGTCTCAGTCAAAATGTCGGAGTAGCTGTAAGAAATACGCCTAACGGAGTTATCCATTTCTATCTTAACTATAAAAATGCTGGGATAAGTCTCTTCAATAATTCCTTCTCTTACAATAGTCTTCTTCCGTCCTCCGTTAGTCTTAAGTCTGACCCTTTCGCCAATATGCCTGTCGATGACCTTTTTAATCTCAACCAAGGCATTTTTATCAGGCAAGTCTACCACCCCTCTACGTATCTTCATAAATATTTTAACATTTTGGGTGGTTATTGTCAAGGTT
The DNA here is from genome assembly GCA_030016635.1 of Thermoanaerobacteraceae bacterium. GTDB lineage: Bacteria > Bacillota > Thermoanaerobacteria > Thermoanaerobacterales > UBA4877 > JASEJQ01. The sequence continues at coordinate 44,585 of JASEJQ010000003.1, forward strand.
AATATTATATACCCATATAAAAAACTTGTCAATCGCCATTTATTAATATTTTTCCAGCATCTTCTTCTATAATTATAACAAATCTTTAATTATCTTTAATTTTTTACATATCTCATTTCATTTTTTATTGTATCCAGGCAACCCCTCTCTGTATTTGCCCCTGGTGTTGAGGCCTCCCATACCATCTTTGCCGGTAATAGTACTTTCAAGAACCTCCGAAGCATAAATAATGTTTTCTATATCAGTATACGCAATTTTTTCACATATAAGCACAGGGTCGAGGCAGTGTATAAGCACTCTCTGTGGCGAACTGGCATAATTTGCGCCTGCCTCCATCAAAGCTTCATAGAATGACTGACATGCCCCTGCAACAATTACCAGGTCATCTAAGGACGGCTCATATTCTCTTGCGTTTTTAACAGCTTCAACAAAGTACATGGAATTTTTGTAGTTTGCGGGGTCCAATCTATCTACCGCACCCTTTTTCATTGCATCATGCCCTGTTATCACCAGTATATCCGGCTTATACCTGGTTAATAGTTCCTTGACAACCTTTGGCTGCTTTTCTTCTTTTACCTCAACACCTACCACATCTATATTGAGTCCATGATAAACTTCAAGGCAGTCTTTTAAATAGTCCAGGTCTCCGTCCAGATGAAGTACCCTGCCAGGTCTTTTCAATATATTATTCGTACTCCTGAAGCCATTATAATCCGAATTGGACTTTCTTTCTTTTTTTATTTGGATCATTATCTTTTCCAAAACATCATCGTAACATTTTGTAAACTGTTTTATCCTTGTTTTTTCTACAGGCACCAGATCGTCCTCATAGGCATCCGCTTCTATCCTTACACATCTGCCCTTTATATTATATACTACTTTTCCTCCCTGATACCTGTAACCGCAAACCATAAAAAGTATATCATTGCCATAGGATTTTCTTACAACCATGTCTCCAATCTTAAGCATGTTGTCTTGCACCCCCTTCATATATGCCTATGATATAATATGTAAATATATATTTTTACGTTCTTTTTCTAATCAGTTCAATTAATAGCATTACTGATGAATATTTTTCATAAAAGGAAAAATAATAACGATAAGTTTAAATGTACAAATAAAGGAGGTTACTAACTTGAAGGCTACTGGCATTGTAAGAAGAATTGACGATCTGGGCAGGGTAGTAATACCCAAAGAAATAAGGCGCACCTTAAGAATCAGAGAGGGTGACCCCCTGGAAATATTCACTGATAGAGAAGGAGAAATCATACTGAAAAAATACTCACCCATAGGAGAACTGAGCGATTTTGCTCAGCAGTATTCTGACACCCTATACCAATCAACGAAGCATACAGTACTGGTAACAGATGGAGATACAATCATAGCTGTTTCAGGTGGTGTCAAAAAAGATTATCTTGATAAACCTATAAGCCCAGAACTGGAAAAAATGATGGAGGTAAAAAAGACAGTAACTTTAGGAAAAGGAGGTGAAGGTAACACAATACCACTTTACGATGGAGAACCTGAAAAAACTGCCGTATCCCAGGTAATAACTCCCATTATCTCCAGAGGAGACTGCATTGGTGCTGTCATCATAACCAGCAAAGATGAAAACGTACAGCTCAACGAAACTGATGTAAAGCTGGCAGAGACTGCAGCATCTTTCCTGGGTAAGCAGATGGAAGATTAAATTATGACCCACCCTCTGGTGGGCCTTTTTATAAGCATTGGTATTATATATCCGAGAGGGTTAAAAAATTGAGGAGTATCCTCGCCGTAAGTCCCCAGATAACATAGTCATTGTATATATAGAAATGCTCTGGATACTGTGAAGTACGCCATTTGTAATTGTCACCATTGGGAATAAGACGATAGGGAAAGTCTGCTGATGGCACTACTTTTACCGATACATAATATGTATTGGGTTTGTTCTTCACGAAATAGTCCATCGGGACATAAAAGACTTCTTTTACCTCATCAGTATTTGGCCTGATAGCATCAGGGGTTAATATTTTGCCCACATAAGGATAAATTATTAAATTAAAAGGTGTAATAACTACATCCAAAGGGGCTATTAGCTGTATATCATCGCGTGAAAGGCCAAGTTCTTCTATGGTCTCACGCACAGCCGTTTCCATGCTGTCCTGATCGCTCTCCTCCATACCGCCACCTGGAAAACTAATCTCTCCCGGCTGCCTCTTTATGGTGTCAGACCTGACCTCAAAAAGTATGTGGTCTACTCCGTCAATATTTACAATGGGTACAGTTACAGCTGATCTGAAATACCTATCATAATCCATGATTTTGGGCTTTCTGCCGGCCAACTTCATGTAGTCCATATAATACCCCCGATATTTATAATGTTACTATAATGGTATCATGAAGTTTTAATATATTCAATGGCCGTCTAATTTTCTACTAACTTGCAAAATAATCCCCTCCAAAGAGGGGATTATCATCATTCCCAGTAGGCATATCTGAAGAATTTAAACTCCAGCGGTGTGGCGATGTAACCCTTCAGGCCTGGCCTTACCACCAGGTTTTCCGTATAAAAGTATATGGGTCCTACAGGAAACTCCTTCATGAGGAGTTCATCAGCCTTATGCATAGCCTCCATTCTCATTTTCTGGTCAGACTGCGTCCTTGCAATATTTATATACTCATCATATCCTTTGTTGCTCCAGTGCGGGTTATTATTGGCATTATCTGAAGACAGCAGTTCAAGCATACCCAGTGGGTCAATATAGTCAGCTATATACCCGTCCCTGGCTATGTCATAATTCCCCTGCCTTCTGGTATCCAAAAATACATTCCATTCCTCCTGTTTTAGCTCAATATCTATGCCAAGATTTTGCTTCCACATCTGCTGAATTGCTTCACCTATCTGCTTGTGTGTCTCGCTGGTATTAAAGGTATAGGTAAGTTTTGGGAATCCCTTCCCGTCGGGATAACCGGCTTCTTTCAGTAATTCTTTGGCTTTCTCTACGTTTGCCTTAGTTGGGTCATAAAAATCCCCACCCACTTTCCTGAAATCCTGAGAAGAATCAGCATCAGGAAGACCATATGGTACAAAAGCACCGGCGGGAATCTGGCCACCCTTAGTAATATTTTCCACTATTGCTTTTCTGTCAATGGCTAAGGTCAAAGCCTCCCTTACCCTCGGGTCATCCAGTGGCTTTTTGCTCACATTGTAGCTTAAATAATAAGTCCCTATTGTAGGTACTGTTATTAAATAGCCTTCTTCTTTCAGCCTTGCAAGTTCCTGAGCTGGTGGGTTGTCTATAAAGTCCACCTGGCCTGACTCAAAAGCAGAAAGAGATGTATTCTCATCAACAATTTCAGTAAAAATTAATTTGTTCAGCTTAACATTTTGAGCATCCCAGTAGTTAGGGTTTTTTACAAATTCAATAGTATCATTGTGCACCCATTTTACCATCTGGAAGGGGCCATTGCCTATATATGTCTCTGGGTGCATAGCCCATCCCTCCGGATCTTTCTCAACCATGTCCTGCCTCACCGGTACCAGTTCATGCCTGGAAAATATCTGAAGTATATATGCGGTTGGTGCCTTTAAGGTTACCTCCAATGTCTTATCGTCAACTGCCTTTATACCCACATCCTCCCAATTTGCCTTGCCGTTATAGTATTCTTCTGCATTTTTTACATAAAACAGATTATAGGCGTAGTGTGCACCTACATTAGGGTCCAATGTCCTCTTCCATGAATATACAAAATCATCTGCAGTCACAGGCTTGCCGTCATACCAGTTTGCGTTTTCCCTTATATGGAATGTCCAAACAAGTCCATCCTGAGATACGTCCCATTTCTCTGCAATGGCGGGCTCAATAACATTCTTCTCATCATGCCTCACCAATGCCTCAAAGTTGTTGTATATTACCTGATCTCCCGGTATCTCACTACAGAATGCCGGGTCTACACTCTGAGGTTCAGCCCCTAAATTATAAATGAGTGTATCTTTATCCTTCGGAGTCTCCTGGGCCTCCTGAGGTTTTTCTTCCTGCGCTGTCTGCTGATTTGCAGAACATCCTGTTATAAGGGTAAAAGCAAGAATCGCTGTTAATAAAAATATTAATATCCTCCTCATTAAATTTCCCCTCCCTAATATTATTAATTACACTGAAAGAAGTCTATATTGGCATGCCAACGGCATCCATGTGCCTGATCGTTTGTCCTGATACTCTAATATTTGCCGCTGCATTTCGCAGGGTACGCCTCCATTCGGCGTCCATGCCTCAGGTCGGCTCATCCGATATCCATGCCGGATGTCCCTGCTCCATTTGTTGCAAATCCAAGAGTATCATGGACTCTCTTTAAGGCCACATTTGATGCTGTATGTCATGCTCAAATTGGGTTTTTACACCCAAACCATTATTCAAATGTTCCCTTAATAATGGCCTGGCCTTTATCCACCATTAACCTACCTTTTGCAAACACCATTTCAATACCCATATTCTCATCCATAACTACAATATCCGCATCACTTCCTACTGCTATATATCCTTTTTGCGGATAGTTCTTGAGTCTTTTGGCCACATTGGATGTAACAACACTGGCAGCCTTATCTATACCTATTTCCCTTGCAAGGTCTTTAAATTCCTCATAGAGTGTATGGGGGTCTGCCACCAGAAGCCCTTTTATCTCTCCTTTCTCATTGAATAGCGGCATACTCCCGTTACCATCAGAACTCATTGTAATGTTTTCCAGAGGCACCCCGCCTTCTATACACATCCTTATTGCCTCCGATGGTTTTATTGATTTATCCACGTCTGCCTTTGGGGAAACTCCCGAGGTAATATCTATATATCCACCCATTCTCCCCCACCTGATGCCATCCTCTAAGAGTTCCCTCCGCCTATTTATATGGGTGGGCACAAACTGGGTAATGGGTATCTCTGTACTCTCAACTATTTCAAATAGCATGGAGAGCATACCATTACCGTTCCCAACGTGCAAATGCACTACACCGGCCTTTCCTGAAAGCATACCACCCACCCTTGCCTCCGCTGCTACTCTCTTTAGTTCATCAATAGTTGGTTGAGATGAGCGATGATCTGATATAGCTATCTCACCGGCACCAATCACCTTATCAATAAGTATTATGTCATTTCTTATACTCCCGGTAATCGTACATGTAGGCAACTGATAGCACCCTGAATAAATATAGGTGGATATGCCCTCTGCCTCCAATCCCCTTGCCCTGGCAAGGAGACTTTCCACATGCCTTGTGGTACCATCTGTACCTAAAAGTCCTGCTACAGTGGTGATGCCTGAGGTAGTAAGTTTAGATAGCATTACCTCTGGTGTCCTGGATGTATAGCCAGCTTCCCCGCCTCCCCCTATTATATGTACATGCTGGTCTATGAACCCCGGAAGGGCTAACTTCCCGTTCAAAACATACTCTTCTATTGCCAGCCCTGAAATGTTTATATCTTTTTCAACCATGGCAATTCTATCCCCGGCAATGAGTATGTCTTTTATACCCATGTCTTCTGGAGCAAAAACGTGAGCATTTTTTAGCAATTTAAACATCTTATGCAGCTCCTTCTAAGCCAAAACTTTAATCAATGGTTATGTTCCCTCCTTTCTATAAAACTTTTGCCATTATAATATAAGCAAATTTCATGCCAAGTGAAATTGCCTGATATTCCATACTTTAATGGGGTGAAATTCAATCCATTTCACCCCATTAAAGTTTAGTCTCCAAATATTCTAATCCTTTTCCAGTTATCTTTGTACCTTCAATTCCTTTATTTATTTCAATAAGTCCCATATTTTTAAGTCTATCTATTATATGCCTTAACCTGTATTCACTTATCTGGATTCCACTATCCGAGAGTTCTTTATAGAGAGTCCTTCTGCCCATGGGTCTTTCTTTGAGAAAATTCAATATGCGTATGGAGTCTGCATAGATGCTCTCCCTGTTTAATCTGTTGTCAATGTCTATATTTCTTACCCCCAAGGAACCTGTATATTGAGGTATGTCATCAATCCTGACCAGTTCATCCTCCTTTACTGTACAGAGGTATTCTACTACATTTTCCAGTTCTCTGACGTTACCCGGCCATGAGTATTCCTCAAAGAATTTCATCGCCTCTTCGCTTATTTTAAGTTGTCTCCCCTGCTTTTTCATGAAGTATCTCATCAATGGTATTATATCCTCCACCCTTTCTCTTAGAGGTGGTATTCTCACCGGGAGGACATTTAGCCTGTAGTACAGGTCCTCTCTGAATCTGCCATCTTCTACCAGCTTCGCCAGGTCCTTATTTGTTGCTGCCATTACCCTGACATTTATAGGTATTACCTTTGTACCTCCAACCTTTCTTATCTGTCTCTCCTGGAGTACACGAAGCAGCCTGGCCTGAAGCTCCATTGGCGCATCGCCTATTTCGTCTAAGAATATAGTTCCACCATGGGCTTCTTCAAAAAGCCCTATTTTACCTCCCTTTCTGGCCCCTGTAAATGCACCTTCCTCATAGCCGAATAGTTCGCTTTCCAGGAGGTTTGACGGGATTGATGCGAAATTTACCGCCACAAAAGGCATGTCCTTCCTCTTAGAAAGATTATGTATGGCCTGAGCGAGAAGTTCTTTCCCCGTACCTGATTCACCAGTGATGAGTACTGTGGAATCACTCTTCGCTATCTTTTTTGCCAGATTAACGGTCTTTGACATTCCCCTGCTCTCCATTATTATATCAGTAGTGCTATATCGGGCTATATTTCCATGCTCAGTAAGCTTCAATCTGAGCTTTCTTTCCAGTTCCCTGACCTCCGATACATCCTTTATGACATAAAGATAGTCCTGTCCCATATCTTTCTTTGTCACAACCAATTCTCTGTTGTTTATATTATAGATACCGGCATCGGCCAGACCACCCTTTATACCATATTTAGCTGCTATCTTACCTATTGTAATATTAGAATTTGATACAAGCCCGATAAATTCTTCTGCCCTTGGATTCACGAGCTTAATCTTTCCATTTTTATCTGCGGCAACTACCCCTTCATCTATGGAATTTAATATTGTCTCCAACTGTTCTTTTACCCTTTTCTGTATATCGGCATAATATTTCGCTTCTTTTGTGAGTTCGATTATATCACTTATGTATTTTACGGATATCATATTGCTTTTTATATTTAATAGATTAAAATGTTCCAATATCTCATAGATAGTGGATAGGTCCAGTGTCCTCACTCCTATATCTATGAAACTTTCAATTCCATATGGTACAAGTTGTGGTTCTCCAGGGGTTACCACATAGTCATACTCTTTATCCACTTCATAGCCAGGCCAATACGGGATAAAATCCAGATAACCAAATCCAAGGTTTCTTAAAAGCTCTATGGTCTCCATTGTAGACCTTTCAAGGTCATTTACTAAAAGGACCCTGCTGCCTGGCGGTATAGTAAAGATTCCTCCCAATTCCTTATAGTTAACAGCTCTTCTGGCTACGATGAAAGGTGTACCAGCTTCAATATGGCCTACTGCTGCATCATAAACAGCATCACTGCTGATCAGAACAAGGTCGTCCCGCACTATATCTGGTATCCCCTTCTCTACAGACAGTCCTTTTATCTCGATAGAGTCCCCTATTAAATCTCTTATCTGTGAAATCAATATCCTCAATGTATTTTCGCCCTGACTTACCACAGTCACCCCACGGCAATCCCTCCTTTATAAAAAGGCTACCATTAAGGTAGCCTACATATTCTCCGGATATTTTTTTATCTCAGCGCCGGTCTTCCACTCATCAACAAGCTGGCTGAATTTCTCATCCCTCTTATTGGAAAGCACCATGCTATTTATCTCATCCTTTACCTCATCAAAGGGCTTAACGGGATTTATCTTCTTGTCAAATACTTTTATGATATGGTATCCGTCGCTTGCCTTTATGAGGCTGGATATATCTCCTGGCTCTAAAGCAAAAGCAGCAATACTTATTTCCTCTGGCTGCTCGTAATAGGTGAATTCACCCAGGTTTCCGCCATCGTCTTTTGTTGCCTCATCTTCAGAATACTGCTTTGCCAGTGCAGCAAAGTCCTCTCCTGCCTTTGCCTTGTTCAATACCTCATCGGCCTTGGCCTTGTCCTTTATAAGGATGTGGGCAGCCTTTACAGTATCGGGCTGAGTTTTGTAGTCTGTCTGATGCTGGTTGAAATACTGCCTTACCTCTTCATCTGTTACCTTCACATCGGCTGTAGCCTTTTCCCACAGCTTATACTGGAGAAGCTGAACCTTCATGAGGTTGGTATAAAACTCCTCTGATACATTTTGACTCTTAAGGTATTCCTTAAACTTCTCATCGCCGCCAAAGGCCGTCTTGACAGAATCAATGTGGGATTTCAGCTCATCCTGAAACTCCTTGGAACTCACATTTATATCATTCTTTTTTGCCTGCTGATTTAATATGGTTTCATATATCATCTCGTCAAGGACATTCTCTTTGAGTATATCTATCATCTTTTTTCCCTGTGACTCTGTTTCCCAGTACTTCTCATCCACATTGGGCTGAGCCTCGTATGACTTTTTGTAATTTTCTACGGTCTTATCAAAGTCCGATTTCTTTATATCCTCACCATTTACTGTGGCCACAACCTTATCCTGCGGCTGGTTTGAACATGCAGCTGTGCCAACAACCATAACAAAAACCATAAGCAACAAGATTATTTTTTTTCTCAATACCACCACTCCCCATTAGTAATGTCTCTATTATACACCATCATACTACAACCTTCAAATCATCAATTTCCTTCATTGTCTTTAAAAAATCCTCAAGGCCGCTTAAAACCTCATCTTCGCGCCTGTTTTTCAGTTTCAATGTAAAATATGGAGGTACAGTGGCAGAGTAGAGGACATTTTCGCATCTTTTCATAACCTCTCCTATAAACCCTATGTCAGACCCTTTACTCTCCTGTATTGTTACAATTATGCTGTCTCCCTTCTGTTCTATTGAAGGTATCTTAAGTGACTTTGCAATAGATTTCATATATGCAATCCGAATAAGGTTTAATACGGGTACCGGTATGTCGCCAAATCGATCTATAAGCTCTTCCTGCACATCAGCCATATCCTCTGAATTCTCTATGGAAGCCATCTTTTTGTACATTTCAATGCGCAATGCCTCATCCTCTATATATTCACTGTCTATATAGGCATTTACGTCAAGGTCTATGGTAGTGTCTACCTGCTCCTCCACCTTTTCGCCCTTGAGTTTTCTTATAGCCTCCTCCATCATCTTAAAGTAAAGGTCGTAACCCACAGCCATCATGTGTCCGTGCTGTTCTGGACCTAAGAGGTTTCCTGCACCCCTTATCTCTAAGTCTCTCATAGCCAGCTTAAAGCCTGAACCAAACTCTGTAAACTCTTTTATCGCCTTCAGTCTTTTTTCTGCCTCTTCAGAGAGCACCTTATCCTTTTCGTAGGTAAAGTAGGCATAGGCCAGACGGTTGGATCGGCCCACCCTGCCCCTTAGCTGATAAAGCTGGGCCAGGCCCATCCTATCTGCATCCTTTACAATGATCGTATTTACGTTTGGAATATCCAGACCTGTCTCTATTATTGTCGTACAGACCAGCACATCGTACTGCCTATCATAAAATGCCTTCATTACCTTCTCCAGTTCCCTCTCTGACATCTTTCCATGTGCGACACATATCCTGGACTCCGGAACCAGTGTCTGCAGCCTTGCAGCCATCTTCGCAATATCGTAAACCCTGTTGTATAGAAAATACACCTGTCCGCCCCTGCCTATCTCTTTTAATATAGCATCCCTCACCACCTCATCATTATACTCCAGTACATAGGTCTGCACAGGGTATCTCTCTTCCGGTGGCGTTTCAATTACGCTCATGTCCCTGAGGCCAATCAAAGACATATGCATTGTCCTGGGTATAGGCGTGGCTGAAAGTGTAAGGACATCCACATTTTTAGACATCTTCTTTAGAAGTTCCTTATGCTTTACCCCAAACCTCTGCTCCTCATCTATAATGAGAAGGCCAAGGTCTTTAAACTTTATATCCTTCTGCAACAACCTGTGAGTGCCTATGACTATATCAACCTCTCCTGTCTTCAACTTTTTGAGTGTCTCCTTCTGCTGCTGAGGCGTCCTGAAGCGGCTCAGCATATCTATAGTGACAGGGAAATCCTTAAACCTCTCAGTGAAGTTATTGTAATGCTGCTCTGCCAGAATTGTGGTGGGGCACAGGTATGCCACCTGCTTGCCGTCCATCACTGCTTTAAAGGCAGCCCTTATGGCCACCTCTGTCTTGCCGTATCCCACATCTCCACAGAGGAGCCTATCCATGGGCCTGGTCTTTTCCATGTCTGCCTTAACTTCCTCAATGGAACGCAGCTGGTCCGGGGTTTCTTCATAGGGAAACCTTTCCTCAAACTCCTTTTGCCATGGTGTATCCGCAGAAAAGGCATGGCCTTCAATGGTCTGGCGGACAGCGTAAAGTTCCACCAGTTCTTTTGCCATTTCCTCAATGCCCTGCCTGACCTTAGCCCTTGTCTTCTGCCATTCGCTTCCACCAAGTTTATTTACCTTGGGTGATTTCCCCTCTTCTCCCACATATTTCTGCACCAGGTCCATCTGGTCCACAGGGATATACAGCTTATCTGACCCTGCATATTCCAGATTAAGATAGTCCCTTGTCACTCCGTCTACCTTCATGGTCACAATTCCCAAAAATTTCCCTATGCCATGGTTCTCATGCACCACATAGTCTCCCGGCTCTAAATCTGCAAGCTCCAACTTTTTCATCTCCGACTTTCTGGAGGACAGGGTCTTCTGCCTAGCCACACCAAAAAGCTCACTATCGGATACTAAGGCAAAGCCGGACTCCGGTATTTCAAAACCCTCTGTTACGCTGCCAGGTAATATATTTATATCGTTTACCTTTATATTATCTATATCCTCTGTAAAATAAGCAAAAATCCCAAATTCATTCAGACTTTTTACCAGAGACTGTCCCCTTTCCACTGTACTGGTGAGCAGGACTACTGTATATGCTTTATTCCTCCATGACTTCAATTCATCCTTTATAAGCTCCGGCTTACTGTGAAACGGATGCATACCTTTTACCACAAAGTCAGCAGCAGCCCTGGGACTTATCAGAGAATTTCTGGGAAACACTGATGAAATTATTAAGGTCCTCTTTTCAGCCGAGGAAAGTATTTCATTAAAATTAGCCATCAGCCTGGCCTGGCCAGGAAGTGCCTCACCTCTTGCCAGAAAATCGGTAACTGCTTCATTAAAACTCTTAAGTTCCAGCTCGGCCTTTTCCGAAAGCCTTGACGGTTCTATAAACACCACAAGGGCATCTTCATTCAGATAATCTATAAGGGTATAGGTCTTACTGTAGAAATAAGGCATATACTGCTCTATACCTTCAAAATAGGTATTTAAATTGAAATTTATTAGCCTCTCCTCCACCTTTTCCCTCAGTCTGTCCTGCACATTTGGGAGTTTAATCCTTCCCATCTGAGTAGAAAGGTCATATGATATTTCCTTATATGCCCTTTTAAAGTCATCCGGTCCAGCCATCAGTTCTCTTGCAGGGGTTATGTGAAACTCTCTTATCTCATCGGTAGAGCGCTGTGAAAGGGGATCAAAGTATCTTATAGAGTCCACCTCAATATCAAAGAACTCTATACGAACCGCCTGCTTTGTATCCATTGGATAAAGGTCCACTATGTCTCCCCTTACAGAAAACTGCCCTCTACCCTCCACCAGTGACTCTCTCTCATAGCCCAGGTATATCAGCCTGTCTATAAGTTCATTCATATCTATGGAGTCCCCCACTGAAATGCTAAAGCACGCCTCAGCATACACCTCTGGGGGTATCATCCTCTGCATTAGCGACTCCATTGATGCGCACACCACTACATCCTGCCCCTCTATAACCGGGCTTAATGTATTTAACCTCTTAGCAGTTATATCCAGGCTGCTTGCCTCGACAGAATAAAATATAAAATCCTTTTTGGGAAAAAGATATGCTGTTTTATCCTTTAAATAAAAGAGGAGGTCCTCATAGATTTTTCTCATTTCATTCTCATTCTCAGTAACTATAAGAACCTGCCTCTTAAATTCTTTGTATAATGCTGCTATCAGTGGTACAGCCTGGGCAGGCGTAAGCCCTGATACAGCTATGGGTTTTTGGCCGGAATCAACTGCATCTTTTAATTTCTCGTAGGAATAAAGCTGCGAAAACGGATTAAATGCCAAACTACCACCTCGCTAATCAGGGTTGTATCGGTTCATCGCCGTGTCAATCCCATCTTTTACTATACATTCCACAGAATCTGCAGCCTTTTTTATGCTATCTTTCATGACAGCCATTTCTTCCTCCGTAAATCTGCCAAGCACATGGGATACCATGTCATACTGTGGAGAGTCTATGCCGATCCTCACACGGGGAAAATCTTCACTATTAATATTATATATTATGGACTTCATTCCGTTGTGTCCACCGTCACTGCCCTTTTTCCTTATACGTATTTTCCCCAGAGGCAGATTTATGTCATCGCATATCACAATTATATCCTGAGGCGATAGCTTATAAAAGCTCACCGTATCAAGCACACAGTGTCCGGAATTATTCACATAGGTCAATGGTTTTACCAGCAGTACCTTCTCATTGCCTATTATTGTCTCACCGATAAGTCCTTTAAACTTTTCCTTAAAACTTACATTATATCTCGCTGTAAGTTCATCTACAACCATAAAGCCTATGTTGTGTCTTGTCATGGCATACTCTCTGCCAGGGTTTCCTATACCTACAACAATCCTCATTGGTACACCTCCAGATATAATTATACACCAAAAGTCTATAGATTTAACCATGGAAATGATTTTTGTATAAGAAGTCTGTTTGCGAATGATAGTGGCACCCATGCACCTGAACACTCGTCTTGATACGCTAATAATTCGTGGCTGTATTCCGCCGGGTACGCCTCCATTCGGCGTCCTTGCCTCAGGGTCGGCCTCTTAAGTCCATGCCAGATGCCCCGGCTACACTTGCCACTCATTAAGAGTATCATAAACTCTCTTTAAGGCTGCATTTGGTGCTCACTATCATTCTTCATAGGGGTATTTACAGTACAATCATGGAAATGTTAACATAACATCAATTATAGAAATACTTTTTACAATCTGGTATAATTGAGAAAAAGGCAGAGTAGGCATCACGCGTCAAGTGTCAGGAGATGGGAAGTGGCTCCTGAACGAAAGGTTTCGCCCTGCGGTGTTGATGCCGCATTCCGCTGCCACATTAAAGACACCTTTCTCTTTAGTGTGGCAACGTCAGATTGCCTGTAACTAAAGAGAAAGGAGGTGTCAGTATGAATCAGCATGCACTATCTGCAAAAAGCATTGCCTATGCAGGGTTATTCATAGCCTTGAGTATTGTCCTTACAAGGACCATGAGCTTTATGATAACTGTAGGTGGTATACAGGGCGTTAGGATAGGTTTGGGCGGAATGCCTATCATTCTCTCAGGCATTGTCTTAGGGCCTGGCCTGGGTGCTTTAGTAGGTGCAGCATCTGATGTCATAGGGTATATACTCTTCCCAAATGGCCCATACTTCCCTGGTTTCACGCTTACAGCAGCCCTCTCAGGTGCATTGCCAGCGATACTTCTCAGGTTTATAGACAGAAAGAGGTCTTTCCCTCTTATAAAAATTCTCATTGTCATAGCAATATCAGACATTATTACATCCATCTTTTTAGATACCTACTGGCTGGTCATCATGTATCACAAGGCCATTGCGGTACTTCTCCCACCAAGGATAACTGCACGGGTGATCATGATACCTGTCAACTCTTACCTGATATATTCGTTGCTCAGATATGTACCAGGACTGAAAACGAGATAAATTAAAGGACTGCCAATGACTTCAGGCAGTCCTTTAATTTATCTCTATATTATATTTTTCTATCTTCTCGTACAGTGTAGACCTGCTTATGTTGAGCATCTTCGCAGTCTTATATTTATTCCCTTTGTTCATCTTCAAATATCTCTCCAGCACTTCTCGTTCAGTCTGCTCCAGTACATCCTTGAGGTCATTGGGCATAAAGTTCTTCCTGGGGTTAACCTTTTGAATGATATATGGCGGTAGGTGCCTTTCTTCCACTATATACCCGTATTCCACCATATCGATAGCCCTCTCTAGGACATTCTCCAGCTCTCTGATGTTGCCCGGCCAGCTATAACTCTTTAATATTGTCATAGCCTCATCGGATATCTTATCCACATGTTTGCCCATATTTTTTGATATCTTATGCAGGAGATGTTTTACTAATACATCTATGTCTTCCTTCTTTTCCTTGAGAGGCGTTATGTTTATATTTATAACATTGAGCCTGTAGTAAAGGTCTTCACGGAATTCACCATTTTTCACCATTAGTTCAAGATTTTTATTGGTTGCTGCTATAATCCTTACATCAACCTTTATAGTCTTTATTCCGCCAACTCTTTCAATCTCTTTTTCCTGTATAGCCCTCAAGAGCTTGGCCTGCATATATACAGGCATGTCGCCGATTTCATCAAGGAATATGGTGCCGTGATTGGCCATTTCAAACTTCCCAGGTTTGCCTCCGCGCTTGGCACCGGTAAATGCCCCCTCCTCGTAGCCAAACAGTTCCGATTCCAAAAGTTCAGCTGGTATAGCAGCGCAGTTTACCTTTATATATGGGCCGTCCGCCCGCTGACCGGTATAGTGGATTGCCTTGGCAAAAAGTTCCTTGCCCGTCCCGGTCTCACCGGTTATGAGCACATTGGATGTGGTCATGGCTGCCCTTGAGGCATAATACTTGGCCTGTTCAATGGCAGGGCTTACACCAATTATGTCATCAAAGGAAAATTTATCCTCATGGAGTTTCTTTTTGTACTGCTCCAGTTCCCTCTCCAGCTGCTTTGTCTTATTCATCAGGTTATCCAGTTCGTAAATATCCCTGAACATCACAACCCCTACCGCACCTACAATCTCTCCATCCTGTTTTATGGGTACCCTCTTGACAATAGTGGTATGGCCTCTTATCACCTGAGCCTCACCAATCTCAGGGATGCCTGTCTTTGTCACGATGTGCATCCTGGTGTTGTCAATCACCTCTGTTACATGTTTGCCGATGGCCTCATCCCCTACACCGAGAAATTCTTGGTATGTCTTATTGAGCTTGGTTATATACCCACCCTTGTCCACGACAACTATCCCGTCATAGGTGGATTCCATAATGGTTTCTAATAGCTCAAGGGAGCTCTGTGCTTTAGATAGTTCTTTAATAATGCCATTCAGGTCAGTCATATCCTGAAATACAGCAATGGCGCCTATTATTTTATCATCCTTTATTATTGGGCACCTGTTTATCAAAAGTTCCCTGTTCCTTATTGTAGCCCTCACGTTTACTTGCGGCAGACCATTTATTAAAACATCAAAAAGTCCGCTTTCAGGGAGCACCTCTTTTATATGTTTCCCTAAGCAGTACATAGAATTCAACTTCAAAAGCCTCTCGGCAGAGTGGTTCATATGATCTATTATGCCCTTATCATTGATCGATATTATTGAGTTATATGAGGCTTCCACTATGGCATCCAGTCTTTCAAGCCTTTCATGCAAAACCTCCAGGAGTTTTTGCTGTACATCTATCATCCTTACCAGGCCAATAAAGCCATCCTTTTTATCAACCACTACAAGTTCTGATTCATTATGGTTTATAACCTTTAATATATCTGTATCAGTGTAAACCACATTAAAATTATTTGTCGAGTATGGGATTACAGAGTCAGCAGGGTCATAAAACCCATGGGATTTTATTAAGAATTCTTTGACAGAAAACACCCCTATCAGTTTTCCCTCATGCAACACAGGGATAGTATTAATGCTGTTTTGAGCAGCCATCTCCAGGGCTTCCCCTATAGTGGTCTTTTCATCAACGTATAACTTAATGACTTTAACATCACTTATCGTAGGGCTTTCCATTTTCTTACCACCCGTTTAACCTCTTATATATATTTTACAACAAAAGACCGGTACTTACAGCATTAACTTTATAATATACCACTTCATCTGGTAGATAATATAAAACAAGGGCTATCGGTTAAATCCAATAACCCTTGAGGAGTCTGCATTTAGAAATTTATTCCCAGTGTGCTCAAAAGTACAAGTATAAAACTGGTTGCTACTGGTATCACCAAGGATACAACAGCTATATCCTTGTATGAGTCCTTATGGGTAAGGCCTGCCACCGCTAACAGCGTAAGCACAGCTCCGTTATGCGGAAGTGTATCCAACCCACCGGATGAGACACTGGCTATCCTGTGCAAAACTGCCGGGTCAACTCCTGTAGCTAAAAGTTGTTTAGACAATGCTTCTAAGGCTATGCTCATACCGCCTGATGCAGAGCCCGTGGCACCTGCAAGCACGTTAACTGATATGGCATCCATTAACGCTCCATTCCCAAGCGAAAGGCTTGACATGACATTTACTAACTGCTGGAACCCTGGTACTGCTTTGACAACACTTCCAAAGCCGACAGCGATTGCTGTATTCATTATAGCTATGAGTGAACCATTGGCACCATCATTGAGCGTCTTTAAAAATGTTGCTTTAAGTTGAGGCAAAAGTAGCAGGGCTGCAAGCAATATGCCTATAGTCAAGGATATTACGATGTTCAATTTAACAACGTTGAGCAATACTATGATGAGTACCATGGGTATCAATGCTGTATACGGAGAGGGGAGTCCCTCTTCCTTCTCCAGCCTCTTCATCATCTCAGCGTCCCTTGGGCCGGGTACAAAGTGCTCACCATTCTTTCTAGCGATATTTGCCTGCCAGGTCATATACCAGATGCCGCCGCCAGCTATAAGTATGGTTGCTATTATTCCCAGTACGGGGGCTGCTGTGGGTGTGGTGCCAAAATACTTGGTAGGTATTATGTTTTGAATCTGTGGTGTACCAGGAACTGCTGTCATTGTAAATGTAAATGCACCCAGTGCTATACATCCACCCAGTAGTCTCCTGGGGAGGTCTACCTCCTTAAAGAGTGCTGCACCTATGGGATATACGGCAAAGACCACCACAAAGAGGCTTATCCCGCCATAGGTCAGGATGGCTGTAGCCGCTACTAAAGCTATTATAGCATACTGCTTTCCTATGAGCTTTACTATCCAGCGGGCAACCGATGCGGCAGCACCTGTGTCGTCCATAATTTTCCCAAACAGTGCACCTAAGAAGAATGTCGGAAACCAGGATGTAAAATATCCACCGGCACCCTGCATGAATGTGGTAGCATAAGCGTCATATAGAGGTATCCCACCTGTGAGGGCTACAAATAATGCCATTATGGGTGCGGCTATTAATATGCTTACGCCTCTGTAGCATAGATACATGAGCAGAGCAAGACCTACTATAATTCCCCAGAGCATATTATTCCTCCTTCTTATTTAATTTTTTGGTGCAAGAACAACTGCTTTACCATCAAGTACAACTTCATCGTTTTGATTCTTACATGTGGTCTTTAAAACCACCCTGTTTTTTTCTTTAATCACCTCCTCCACCTCTACCTCAGCATGGATTGTGTCTCCTATCCTGACCGGCCTTTGAAACTTGAGTTCCTGAGACAGATAAATGGTGCCTGGCCCGGGAAGCTTCATCCCCAGCACCTGGGATATGAGCCCTGCCGTAAGCATTCCATGGGCTATCCTGCCTTTAAACATCGTACCCTCTGCATATGCCTGGTTTATGTGGGCAGGATTGAAGTCACCTGTAATACCTGCATAAAGATAGACATCTGTTTCTGTTATAGTCTTCTCGGTAAAATCCTTATCACCTACATTAATTTCCTCAATGGTTTTGCCTATTATCATTCAAAACACCTCACTATCAAATATTTTCTATAACAGTGGACATTGAAGGCCCACCACCTGCACAGAGTGCAGCTACTCCGTATCTACCATTTCTCCTCTTGAGTTCATATATGAGGGATACTATTATCCTTACACCGGTACATCCTACAGGATGACCTAATGAGATACCGGAACCGTTTATATTTACTCTCTCCATATCCAGCTTTAGTTCTCTATTTACTGCAAGAAACTGAGCTGCAAAGGCCTCATTTATTTCAAAGCAATCTATGTCACCCGGTCTAAGGTTAGCCTGCCTTATTGATTCCGGTATGCCGTAGGCAGGCCCTATACCCATAAACTCAGGGGCTACACCATAAGAGGTCGATGAAAGTACCCTGGCAAGAGGCTTCATACCCATCTCCCTGGCCCTGCTCTCAGCCATCAGTACAACAGCTGCGGCCCCGTCGTTTATTCCCGAGGCATTGCCGGCTGTAACTGTCCCACCCTCCTTAAAAGCGGGTTTTAGCTTCGATAGGCTCTCCATGGTTGTATCTTCTCTCGGGTGTTCATCGGTATCAATTATACTTATGCCTTTTTTAGTCTTTATCTCGACCGGGACTATTTCTTCCTTAAATTTTCCCTCTCTTATTGCCTTTGCCGCTCTTCGATGGCTCAAAAGCGCCAGCTCATCCTGCTCCTCTCTTGTTATGTGGTATAACTCGGCTAAGTTCTCCGCAGTTACCCCCATGTGGTAACCGAAGAATGCATCGTTTAACGCATCAAAAAGCAGAGCATCCTCCAGTTGGACGGGGCCAAGCTTATATCCATTCCTGACATTCATCAGCAAATACGGGACATTGGACATGCTCTCCATGCCTACAACAAGGCAGGTCTCTTTCCTCCCTGTCATTATCTCCAGTGAGGCCAGTTCCACAGCCCTCATACTGCTGGCACACTGCTGGTCTACCGTCACGGCTGCCCCTTTTTCAGGTATCCCGCACTTTATCTGTATCTGCCTTGCAGGGTTCCCCTTCACCCCTTCCTTATATACCATGCCGGCAAATACCTCATCAATATCTTCTTTTGCTATACCTGCTCTCTCTATGGCAGCATTGGCAACAATCACACCCAGGTCAACAGCAGATAATAGCTTGAACGATCCTAAGAAATCCCCTATGGGAGTCCTTACGGCACTTACTATTACAACATTTTCCATTATTGTATATCCTCCGAATTTGCTTAAAAAATATAGATATTATAACCCCATCTTTCCTTCTTTGAATATCCTGTCATCCATTGTCTTTAATTCCTGTGATATTATAGGCTTAAACTCCATCTGCCCGAGTATATCTTTCTCCAGATCCACACCCGGGGCTATCTCTGTAAGCATAAGTCCTTCTTTCACCAGTTTGAATACAGCCCTTTCAGTGATGTAATAGACCTCCTGATCCATTTCCCTTGCATATAAGCCGCTGAATGTAATCTGTTCTACCTTCTTTATGAACTTTTTAATGCTGCCCTCTTTTACTATAGTCAATTTTCCATCCTCAACCTTTAACTCCCCGCCTCCAGCGGTAAAGGTGCCACAGAATATGACCTTCTTGGCATTTTGGGATATATTTATGAAGCCTCCGCACCCGGCTATTCTTGGCCCAAATTTGCTCACATTGATGTTGCCCTCCTCATCGGCCTGGGCCAGGCCCAAAAATGCTATATCTATTCCACCACCGTCATAAAAGTCAAATTGATATGGCTGATCCACTATAGCGTCAGGATTAGTAGAAACACCAAAGCTCAGACCGCCAGCCGGTACACCGCCTATGGGCCCCGCCTCCACCGTAAGCCTCATACCGGAGCTTATACCTTCTTCTGCTGCTACAATGCTTACCCCTTCAGGCATACCTATGCCCAGGTTTATGATTGCACCCTGCTTAAGCTCCATGGCACAGCGCCTTGCTATCACCTTGCGCTCATCCAGCGACAACGGCTTTACTGCACTCAGCGGTACCTTTACTTCTCCAGAATATGCCGGATTATACTGTTCTCCAAATGTCTGCCAGTGGTTTTCGGGAGTTGCCACAACCACATAGTCAACAAGTATGCCAGGTATTACCACTTCCCGGGGGCTTAAAGATCCAGCACTTACTACCTTTTCAACCTGAACAATCACTTTGCCACCAGAGTTCTTTGCCGCCTGGGCTATTGAGAGCGCCTCTAAGGTAACACCTTCTTTTCTCATGGATATGTTTCCATTCTCGTCTGCATAGGTACCCCTTATAAAGGCATAGTCTATGGGAAACGTCCTGTATAACAGCCTTTCATTCCCTTTAATATCTATGACCTCTACAATGTCTTCCTTTGTGATGCTGTTGAGCTTCCCACCCTCTACCCTTGGGTCTACAAAGGTCTTAAGCCCTACATGGGTGATTGTGCCTACCTTTTTTGCTGCAATATCCCTGAAAAGATGTGCTATCACACCCTGAGGCAGGTTATATGCCTCAATCTTGTTCTCCACAGCCATCTTGCCAAGTTTAGGGGCAAGATTCCAGTGCCCGCCGATTACCCTTTTTACAAGCCCGTCATGGGCCAGGTGATTCATCCCTTTCTCCTTGCCGTCACCCTGCCCTGCCGCATATACAAGGGTCAATCCCACCGGTGAGCCTGACTCCAGAAAACGCTTTTCCAGTGCCGATGTCAATTCCTCGGGATGGCCACACCCCACAAATCCATCTATGGCTAAAGTTGAATAGTCTTTTATAATGCCCATTGCCTCTATTGCATTTACGAATTTTGCCATTTTTATCCTCCTTCCTTTTTACTACATATAAAGCAAAAAGCGTGCCATATTAACATATTGTTAATATGGCACGCTTTGGAGAACTATAGAATAAATAGTGTACAGAGCGAGAACATATTTATGGTACTTGCATGTACATAGTAAATACATGTGTACGGAATCCATACAATGATTGAATTGTGAAATAATTAACTATACAAATAAAATGAGGTGCCTCTATTTCAACTACCCATAGAGGATGCTAATTTAACCTTAAGGTTCATATTTTTGCCATTTCTCACTATTGTGACTGTGATTGTATCCCCTACCTTGTGCTGGTATATAATCTGCTGCAGTTCATCCAGTTTTGTCACCTTCTTGTTATCCACTGTTGTTATGACATCACCCGGCATAATGCCTGCGGCTTCAGCCGGTCCACCCGGCTGCACCTGTGCTACATAAAGCCCTACAGGTATGTTGTATGTCTTGGCATCATCCTCACTTATCTCCTGCACCGCCACGCCCATCATGGGTCTTTCAACGTACCCATTCTTTATCAGCTGGTCTATTATCGGCCTGGCCGTGTTTATAGGTATTGCAAATCCCATACCTTCCACAGGTGTGCCTGATGTGCCAAACCCGAATATATCAAAAAAATCACTGCTGCCGCCTGTTGATACTAGTTTTGCGCTGGTTATACCTATGACCTCACCCCTGCTGTTTACCAGAGGCCCTCCACTGTTGCCGGGGTTTATGGCTGCATCGGTCTGTATGAGCTTGAGGTTTGTATCGCCCACATTCAGTGTCCTGTTAAGACCGCTTATTATACCAGCCGTAACCGTTCCTGAGTACTGTTCGCCCAGGGGATTCCCTATTGCAATGGCCAGCTCGCCCACCTTTATCTTATCTGAATCCCCAAGTGTGGCCACAGGAAGGTTTGGCTCGTCTATCTTCAGGACCGCCAGGTCTGTCTTTGGGTCAGTGCCTATGAGTTTCGCCACTACCTTCTTCCCATTGTTAAGCCCTACCTCAATCCTCCTGGCACCTTCCACAACATGATTGTTTGTTACTATATACCCGTTCTTGTCAAATATGACGCCGCTGCCGCTTCCCCGTTCCATATATCTTATCTGAAAGTTATTATTTACAGGGGCCATGTTGCTTACGCTGACCACCGCCGGACTGACCTTCTCCGCAACGCTGGATATGAGGCTGGAAAAGTTGTCCTGTGGTATGGTCACTTCTGGTGCTGCCATGGCCGAGTCGTAGTTTCTTGGGACTGCATATGTCACAATAAGGCCTCCCAGCATGGCAGACACTATGGCAACCACCACAATGACAGCCCAGGGAAATCTGTCTTTCCTTTTTGTTTCGCTGTCAATCACCTGGAATATATCATCCTTATTATCCATTATATCACCTCCGAAATTTTTAATAGAGGAGGGGGCAAAGCCCCCAGGGGGATAGCATAGTGTGACCTACGCTTCAATTATTATTTTAGCAGTTAATTTTTAAGAATCTGTGAACAAAATATTAAATAAATGTAACAAAAAAGGGGGTAGGAAAGATTACCCCTTAATCATACTTAACAGTGCAGGTAATATTTCTTTATAATCTGCCACTATCCTTATATCAGCCACATCAAATATGGGTGCATTTTCGTCCTTATTTATGGCAATCACCAGACCAGAGTCCTTCATGCCTGTAATGTGATGCGATGAGCCAGAGACTGCAATGCCTATATATACCTTAGGCTTTATTGTCTTTCCACTGGTGCCCACCATGTGCGCCTCATCTGACCAGCCCTTATCCACTATGGGCCTGGTGCAGCCCAGGGCACCATTTAGTAGTCTTGATAATTCCTTTAAATTTTCCCAGTCTTCCCTTGTTTCTATGCCGCCTCCGCCTACAACCACGACCTCTGCGTCCTCTAAGGGCATCCCCTCCGGCTTTACCTCTTCAAACCCCAGAGGTGTAACCCTTGGGGCAATATAGTCCAGCTCTGAGGTGTCCAGATGGACAATGCTTCCATTCCTCAAATTTTCCTTAAGTTCAAAGGTGCCCGGTCTTACTGTGGACATCTGCGGGCGGCTGTGGGGTGTCAGTATCTCCGCCGCTACCCTACTGCCAAAGGATGGCACCACCTGGACAAGGTTCCCGGCATGGTCAATCTTATAGTCTATCACATGGGCGGCCAGGCCGGTTTTGAGGTAGGCCGCCACCTCAGGCGCAAACATAGACCCCATAGCAGTGGCACCTATAATGAAGGCATATGGTTTTATGTTTTCTACAAGGCTCACGGCCATTCTGGAAAAATAAGCACCGGTATAGTATCGAAAGCTTTCATCTATGCCGGCATATACACGGTCAGCACCGTATTTAAAGAGCATATCAAAACCATCGGCTCTATCCGTAAGTACCATGGCATAAAGGCCACCACTCATCTCATCGGCCAGGCCCCTTGCCTTAGATAGTATCTCCAGGCCGACCTTGAGGGGATGCCCATCCTTGAATTCTGTAAATACCAGTATATCTTCGTGATCCCTCATATCATCCCCTCCTTTATTACCCCGGCTTTTCTGAGTCCCTCTATTATCCCTTCTGCTATCTCCCCAGGACTGCCTGTGATGGTCTCGCCCTTTCTGCCTATATCCGGCACCACAATCCTGCCTGCCCTCGTGGGCGACCCATTAAGGCCAATCCTGTCAAGGTCAACGGAAATGTCACCTACCCTGATTATAGAGACCTTTTTGCTCTTCGCTGCCATAATCCCTTTAATCCCTATATATCGTGGAGTATTTATCCCTCTCTTTACTGCAAAGACAACGGGAGGGGTTACCTCATACTCAACCCTTCCCTCCTCAACGTCGCACCAGACTCTAAAGCTCTCACCATATTCCATCCTTATAATGCCTGCAAGAGAGGGCATGGACAGCCACACCCCCACCTGAGGCGGCACCTGGCTGGTAGAGCCATCTGCACTCTCATTGCCAGCCAGAATAATATCAAATGGCCCAAACTGCTCAATGGCTTTGGCAAGGGTATAGGATGTGGCCAAGGTGTCTGCCCCTGCAAAGGCCCTGTCAGATAAGAGGTATGCCTCATCGGCGCCCATGGCCAGGCCGTCCTTCAAAATACCCCCAGCATCATCGGGGGCCATGGAGAATATGACCACCTCTCCGCCCATCTTCTCCTTTATCCTTATAGCCTCCTCCAGGGCATGCCTGTCAGTGGGGTTCATCACCACTGGTATACCAGCCCTGGTGAGTATCCCCCTCACTGGGTCAATGCTTATCCTGTTGTAGTATTCCGGGTCAGGTACCGGTTTTACCAGACAAGCTATCCTCAACTATATCACCTCAGAAGTTTTTTATTGTGTCCCCACCAATCACTATCTCCATAATCTGGGAAGTACCTCCAGCAGATATAGTAGACATGGCATCTCTCAAATACCTGCCCACAGGATACTGGTTTATCACACCATATCCGCCCATAAGCTCTATTGTCCTTTGAGCAGCCTTGACCGCTGCTTCAGTGTTATGAAGTTTTGCCATGGAGCTCTCTACATCACAGCGTACGCCTTCGTCCTTAAGGGTGGTTGCCCTGTAGGTGAGAAGCTTACCTATCTCATAGTACATCCTGTTCTCTGCTATCATGAACTGAATGGCCTGCAGGTTTGTAAGGGGCTTCCCATAGAGCTCCCTTTCCTTTGCAAATTTTAGTCCCTCCTCAAGACAACCCCTGATTATCCCCAAACCAATAGCCGACATGCCCGACCTTCCCACCTCACCAATGGTAGCTAAGACTATTTTCTGTCCCTCTCCTCTACCACCAAGCACTGCTTCTTCGCCAACCTTAAGGTCAGTAATATTAAGGTCTCCAGTAGAAGATGACCTGAGGCCCAATTTATCCTCCTTATGGCCAATACCAAAGCCCGGTGTCTCTTTTTTTACAATAAAGGCGGTAAGTTCTGGCCTGCCCTTCTCATTCACCCCTGTCTTAGTCAGCAGCAAGGTGACATCAGCTATGTCGTAATTAGTGATGAAGCACTTTTTGCCGTTTATTACCCATTTGCCGTCTTTAAACTCTGCTGTTGTCTGTTGATTGACAAGGTCTGAGCCTCCAGAAGGTTCTGTGCTGGCCAGGCCGCCTATATATTCCCCGGTGGCCAGCTTTGGCAGATATTTTTTCTTTTGCTCCTCAGTACCATAATTCAGGATAGGTGCTACCACTAAGGAGTGGGTCATAACCGCTATACCCAGACCAGCAGAATAACGGGATACCTCCTCAATTATGACAGCCCTGGCTGTATATCCCATGCCTGTCCCACCGTACTCCTCAGGCACTATCGTCCCTAAAAATCCCAGCTCACCCATCTCTTTTATCACTTCTACGGGGCAATAGTCCTTCTCGTCCCACTCTGCAGCATGAGGGGCTATCTCCTTTTCTGCAAACTCCCTTACTGCCCTCCTCAGCATCTCCTGTTCCTCAGAAAATTTAAAATCCATTTTTAAACACCTCCGGTTATTTATATAGCAAAAATCATGCCAATTATACCGCTTTAAGTGTAAAGACAAACTCTGTACCCTCACTCACTTTACTCCTAACCTCTATGGCCTCGCCGTGCTGGTCTATTATAGACTTAACAATGGATAGGCCCAGGCCGCTGGATGTATCCGTCCTGGCCTTATCTCCCTTATAAAACCTTTCAAAAATATATGGCAGGTCCTCTTCCTTTATGCCAGCGCCATTATCCCTTACCGATACATATGCCTTGCCATCTCTTTTAAATGTCCTTATCCATATGGTGCCGCCCTCCCTACAATACTTTATGGCATTGTCCAGGAGGTTATACACCACCTGCTCCATCCTATCCCTATCGGCATATACCATCAGGTTATCATCCTCAAACTCAGGAATAAACTCTATATTTTTCTCATTGAGCCTGTACTCCAGCTTAATTACGGTCAGCCTTATGACCTCATTTATATCAAACTCCACCATGTTAAGAGATATCTGTCCAGACTGTATCTGGGTAAGGTCAAGGAGGTCATTTATCAGGGTTGTCAGCCTTCTGGACTCCTGCAGAACTACATTCAGATATTTTTCCCTGTCCTTCTCATCAATTGTCCCATCAAGGATTCCTGTTATATAACCCCTTATAGAGGTAAGGGGAGAACGCAGCTCATGGGAAACATTGGCCACAAAGCTCCTCCTCATTTCCTCCAGGTTTCCCAAATCTCTGGCCATGAGATTTAATGCATGGGCCAGCTGTCCAATCTCGTCATCCCTTTTTTCATCAAGCTTCACATCAAAATTGCCAGAAGATATTTTGGTTGCGGCCTGGCTCATCTCCACCAGCGGTATGGAAATCTTTCTTCTTGACGCAAAGTATATAAGGACAGCTGCAATAAACACAGAAATAATTGCAGAAATTATAACTAAGTGAAAGGCACCCATCATGGTGCGGTTTATGTTATATATGGGCGCATGCATGAATATGGCACCAGTTATACCATTTTCAGTTGTTATAGGTATACCAACCGTCAGCATAGGAGTAGAAAACCTGCCGCCAAAGTAACCTTTTTTAATCACGGTCTGCCCGTTCAAGACATTTCTTATCTCATCCTCTGTCAGCCTTATACCGCCAAATCTCTGCCCTATAGGACCTGTTTCTGTAAAAATTACACCCCTGGAGTCAACAACCCACACCCTGGCATCTGTTGTACGGTCAATGCTCTGCAGCTCGTAGGTGAGGACATCATTGCTTATTATATGCTTGCTGTAGTCATTTAAAAGCAGGTTTATTTCTCTTGCCCTGTCCAGGAGCATAGCCTCAGTCTCATTATAGAAATAGTTCTGTAAAAGCTGATAAAGCATTATGGATAATATGGCCATGGTAATGAAAAGTATTACAGCATAAGTCCTTATAAGGTGATAAAATAACCTGCCCCGCTTCATGATTTCACCTCAAATTTATACCCCACACCCCATACGGTTTTCAGAGCATACGCTTTTGTATCTGGTATCTTCTCTCTGAGTCTTTTTATATGGACATCCACTGTCCTGGAATCCCCGTAAAACTCATAGCCCCACACGATATCCATGAGCTGTTCTCTGGTAAACACCTGGTTGGGATGGGTGGCAAGAAAATGTAAAAGCTCCAGCTCCTTGGGAGCGACCTTAACCTCTTCGCCATCTACCAGTAATCTGTATTGAGTCTTATTTACTGTAAGTCCAGGATAGGATACCACCTCTTCTGACACCTTCGGCTCATATCTCCTCAAGACAGCCTTTACCCTGGCCACCAGTTCCTTGGGCTCAAAGGGTTTTACTATATAATCGTCGGCGCCGGTCTCCAAACCCATGGCCTTATCCAGCGTCTCTCCCTTAGCTGTGAGCATGATTATAGGCACATCTGAAATCCTTCTCACTTCTCTGCAAAAGGACATACCATCAAGGCCAGGCAGCATCAGGTCCAGTATAATGAGATCGGGCATGGCAGCCTCAAAATCCCTCAATGCCTCCGACCCATCTACCTCTTTTATTATCTCAAACCCTTCCTTTTCCAGATATATAGACACCAGTTCCAGTATATTCTTGTCGTCATCCACCACCATGACCTTCATTCCATTTCCCCCCGCCTTCTGCTTCATAGATATGATTATTTTGCTAAACTTACTTAAGCGTGGCATATAACACCCTGTGACACAGATAGCGTCTTTGTGAACCAGGAAGCTCAAACTCTCCACATGGCATATAACATCCTCGCACCTGGGCGTTCGTCTTGATGCAACAAGGTCAAGGGACACTCCTCTACTTCGATGAGGGGCTATGCAGATGAGAAATGTCCCTATTCCACTCGCTGTCTGCATTTCGCCGGGTACGCCTCCATGCGGCGTCCATGCCTACGGTTCGTCTCCATTTGCCACTCATCAAGAGTATCATAGACTCACTTTAAGAATGCCTTTGGATGTTATATGCCACACTCCAGTAAAGATTATTCAATAGGACTTATCCTTATAAAAAAGGCGGCATAATGCCACCCTCTCACTCAGTTAAATAATGTACTCACAGATAAATGCTCATATATCCTCCTTATGGCCTCGGCAAACAGCGGGGCTACGCTTACAGTCTGTATCTTGGATATATGCTTGTCCTTTGACATAGGTATGGTATCTGTGATAAGAATCTCCTTTATAGGCGATTTATCCAGCCTATCTATGGCCGGACCAGAAAGCACTGCATGGGTGCAGCAGGCATAGACCTCACTGGCACCTTTATCCATCAGAGCTTGAGCCCCAAGGGTGATTGTGCCTGCTGTATCTATAAGGTCATCTACCAGTATGGCAGTCTTACCCTCTACCTCACCTATTATATTCATCACCTCGGCCACATTGGCTCTTGGTCTGCGTTTATCAATTATTGCCAGAGGTGCATTGAGTTTTTCAGCAAAATTTCTGGCTCTGCCCACACTGCCATGGTCAGGAGACACAACCACAATATCCTTAGAACAAAAGCCTTTATCTATGTAATATTGTGCAAGTGTTGGTGTGCCCGTGAGGTGGTCTACCGGTATATCGAAATACCCCTGTATCTGTCCCGCATGTAAATCCATGGTAAGGGCCCTGTCTATACCAGATACTGTGAGCAGATTAGCTACAAGTTTTGCAGTAATGGGGTCTCTTGACCTGGCTTTCCTGTCCTGCCTGGCATAACCGTAGTAAGGGATGACCGCTGTTATGCTCCCGGCAGATGCCCTCTTAAAGGCGTCTACCATTATTAAGAGCTCCATAAGGTTATTGTTTACCGGATCACAGGTGGATTGTATGACAAATACGTCAGCACCCCTCACACTCTCATCAATCTTTACACTGATTTCACCATCACTGAATGTAGATACCTCAGCTGCCCCCAGAGAAAGTCCTAAGAGCTTCGCCACATCCTCAGCAAACTTTTTGTTGGAATTCCCAGCAAATATCTTGATTACTCCATCCCCGTGCAAAATTTAACCCCCTATTCCTCAAATTTTTTGGTGACCCAACCTTCAATGTTGGTCTGTCTGCATCTTGCTATACCCAGAGCATTTCCCGGCACCTTCTCAGTAATCGTAGAGCCTGCAGCTACAAAGGCCCCCTCCTCTATCTCCACCGGAGCCACCAGGTTGACATTGCAGCCTATGAAAGCCCTGTCTGCCACTTTTGTCCTGTGTTTTACCTTACCATCATAATTGACAGTAATAGCACCACAGCTGAAGTTGACACCGGAGCCTATATCGGCGTCACCGACATAAGCGAGGTGCGGCACCTTTGTCCCATCACCTATGGTTGAATTTTTTACCTCAACAAAATCCCCTATCTTGACCTTGTTTCCTATACGGGAATTTGGCCTCAAATATGCAAAAGGCCCCACAGTGCAGTTTTCGCCTACACTGCTTTCAAGTATAATTGAATATGTAACGCTTGTCCCGCAACCTATAATGCCGGACACTATCCTGGTATTGGGACCTATTGCACAGTCCTCTCCTATGACAGATGTACCTTCAATAATGGTACCTGGATATAGGATAACATCCTTTCCCAGCTTAGCTTCCTTAGAGATATACGTCGTTTTGGGGTCTATCACTGTGACCCCTTCCCTCATCCATCTCTCCACTATCTCACAGTTTAGCTGCTTTTCCATTTCCGCCAGCTGCATCCTGTCGTTTATGCCCGCCAGCTCTTTTGCATCGCCTATAAAAGCACCCACCCTGCCCCCTGAGTTTCTTATGACGGATATCGTATCTGTAAGATAATATTCCCTCTGGTCATTATTATTATTTATCATATCCAGTGCTTTTTTGAGGTATTTGAGCTCAAAACAATAGACCGCAGAATTTATCTCGGCTATTTTCTTTATTTCCTCTGAAGCGTCCCTATCTTCCACTATAGCAACTACATTTCCATCACTATCTCTAACTATCCGTCCATATCCTGATGGGTCTTCCATAATACAGGAGAGTATTGTAGCCGAATAGTCACCATCTCTATGATATTTCAAGAGTTTGCTTAATGTCTCCTGCCTTATGAGCGGCACATCCCCCGGCAGTATCAAGATAGTACCCTCATCAGGAAATATTCTCATGGCAACCTTTGCTGCATGTCCCGAACCCAGCTGATATTCCTGGATACAGAATTTAACTGTATCCTTCAGGTATTCCATAACCTCTTCCCGCCTTGATCCTACAACCACCGTGATATCATCTGTAATACCACTTACAGCTTCAATACAGTAATCTATGATAGGTCTTCCTTTAAGAGTGTGCAATACTTTTGCATGCTTTGACTTCATCCTCTTACCCTGACCTGCGGCCAGAATAAGGCCATACACATCTTTCATAAAGATCTCCCTTCATCTTTGTATACAGTAGACCCAAAGATATTATAATATATATAGCAGAAATCTGCAAAGGCTTATTGACAAAATTAAAACAGCGGGAACTTATAGTCCCCGCCCAAAGGTAATACCTATTCAGCCTCTCCGACCTCTTGAGAAGTCACCTTTTCGAACTCGCTAAGAATAGCATCCTGTATCTTAGCTCTTGTTTCTGAATTTATAGGATGAGCTATATCTTTATACTCGCCCTCAGGGGTCTTTCTACTGGGCATGGCAATAAAGAGGCCATTATTACCTTCAATTACCTTTATATCATGAACCACAAACTCGTTGTCAAAGGTAACAGATACCACAGCCCTCATTCTCCCCTCATTGGTAACTTTCCTCACCCTTACGTCAGTGACTTTCATGAGTTCACCACCTTCCGTCAGTTTGTCTTTATGTGATTTTGGACATTATATTATATATTCGCTAAAAATATAATAAATCCTTCAACAAGCAAAAAATTTTCTGAATTATAATTTGTCCCAATTACCGCTTTCAAGTTCAATTGTGCCTTTTTCTTCGTCTATGTTTACAAGCTCAATGAGGGAGACATAGTCATCCACCAGTTTTACCTCCGGCTCCTTTGTTGCAACCACCACGCCTATGCCCAGCACCTCGGCATTGAACTCCTTCATTAGATTCATCATGCCCCTTGCCGTCCCACCGCCCTTCATAAAGTCATCTATTATGACCACTCTGGAGTTGGAAGCCATAGACCTTTTTGATAGGGACATGGTCCTGATGTTTTTTGTAGAACCTGAAATATAGTTTATGCTGACCGAGGACCCTTCGGTTACCCTGCTGTCATGTTTGCAAATGACAATTGGCACGCCCAGCGCCCTGGCCGTCATAAATGCAGGTGGTATACCCTTTGTCTCCACTGTCACTACATAG
This sequence comes from Thermoanaerobacteraceae bacterium, assembly GCA_030016635.1. Lineage (GTDB taxonomy): Bacteria > Bacillota > Thermoanaerobacteria > Thermoanaerobacterales > UBA4877 > JASEJQ01. The sequence goes on from JASEJQ010000003.1 coordinate 75,537, forward strand.
TCTGGCCTTTTCCCTGCAAAACACGATGCCAGCACTTCACCTATTACCGAGCAGATACCAGGTGTATAAAGCAAATCAGCAGTATATAGAAAACCTCCGGGTATTATTCTTTCCATTTTTGACAAATTTATACATAAGTCGTCAATAAACTTTTTATATTTTTCTTTTGATTTAATAGGCAGATAACGTATGCCTCCGGCCGCACCTGTCACTGTTTCTATCTTGCCCAGTCCCATGTCTTTGAACATATTGTTTATAGTATCAATATCTTCGCTGATGGATGACTTTGCTGCATCAAACATATCCATAAAATAGGAAAGGTTAAAAAGCCTGTTGGGATTATCTGCAAGTATCTTAACTATGGCTGCTATGCGTTTACTCTTTTTGTACTCACTCATTTTTTACCTCCGTTATATACATACTATTCTATTATGCGGCATTATTATATAATAGATTTAAGGTAGATACCTGATGCTTGCTTGCACTGTAAAAACCCCTACGAAGAATGATATGCAACGTCAAATGCAACCTTAAAGCGAGTCCATGATACTCTAAATAAGTGACAAGTGTAGCCGGGGCATCTGGCACGGACGCCAGATGAGCCGACCTTAAGGCTGTGACGCCGAATGGAGGCGTACCCGGCGAAATGCAGCCACGAATTCATAGAGTATCAAGACGAGCGATCAGGTGCATGGATGTTGCTATCATTCGTAAAATGCCTTCTTACGATAGAATCATGCTTGCTTTAAAGCTATACGGCATATCAGCTTTGCATTAATATCGCAATATGGTCTATAATATATCCATGTCCAGGAATAGTAATTTCCATTAATGGCAAAAATTATTATTGATTCCAATTGGTTTTAATTAAGGAGTGATATTATGAATTTAAGTCAATACAGGCATATACATTTTGTAGGTATTGGCGGCATCAGCATGAGCGGCCTGGCCATACTTCTAAAGTCCAGGGGTCATGAGATTTCTGGCTCTGACCTGAAAGACTCATACCTTACGGAAAAACTTAGAGACTATGGCATTACCGTACATATAGGCCACCAACCAGAAAATGTTGCAGGAAGCAATCTGGTAGTTTACACCGCCGCAGTTAAACAGGATAATCCTGAACTTATTATGGCAAGGCAATTGGGCATACCCCTCATAGACCGTGCAACCCTTCTGGGAGAGGTTATGCTCCACTATCCAAAATCTATAGCCGTAGCGGGCAGCCATGGAAAAACCACAACCACTTCATTAATATCTGTTGTCCTTGCAAGGGCCGGCCTCGATCCTACCGTTTTAGTAGGCGGTGAGGTTGACATACTGGGTGGGAATGTTCGGGTTGGCAGCAGTCCATACATGGTAGCAGAATCCTGCGAGTATCAGGACAGTTTCTTAAAGTTCCATCCTTATGTAGGCGTAGTCCTGAATATAGAGTGGGACCACGTAGATTATTTTAAAGATATGGACTCCATAACCCGTTCATTTATCGAATTTGCAAGGCTTATACCATCTGACGGATATCTGGTGGTATGCGGTGATAATGCCGCTTCGAGTCTGATTTCTTATGTCAATTGTAATACATTGACCTTCGGATTGCAATCAAAAAACGATTGGAAAGCGGACAATATATCATTTATTGAGAAGGGTTGTTCATCTTTTGATGTTTTTTATAAAGAGAAAATGATGGGGCATCTCAGCCTGAATATACCGGGCGAGCACAATATTTATAATGCATTAGCTTCTACCGCTGTATGTCATGTCCTTGGAGTTCCTATGGAGATGATCGAAGAAAATATCGATGAGTTTACCGGTACCCACAGGCGATTTGAGGTTAAGGGGCAGGTTAAGGGGGCAACCATAATAGACGACTATGGACACCATCCATCCGAGATAAGGGCAACCATGAAGGCTGCAAAAAATTATCCTCATAACCGTATTTGGTGTATATTTCAGCCCCATACCTATACAAGAACCTATGCCCTTTTAAATGAATTTGCAGAATCGTTTTATGGTGCAGATTACGCCATAGTGACTGACATATACGCTGCCAGAGAAAAGGATACCGGTCTTGTAAAACCCCAGGACCTTGTGGAAAAATTGGTTGCAAACGGGGTTAATGCTTCATATATGAGCGGTTTTGATGAAATCGCACATTACCTCCTGGATAATGTAAAAGAAGGCGACCTGATAATTACACAGGGCGCCGGGGATATCACCAAATTGGGAGATATTCTTTTGCAACACAATCATGAAATGATTGCACAGTAAAAGGTCTATATTAGCATGCCAACAGCATCCATGTGCCTGATCGTTCGTCCTGATACTCTAATATTTGCCGCTGCATTTCGCAGGGTACGCCTCCATTCGGCGTCACAAGCCTTAAGGTCGGCTCATCCGGCGTCCATGCCGGATCTCCCTGCTCCATTTGCTGCAAATCCAAGAGTATCATGGACTCACTTTAAGGTCACATTTGATGCTGTATGTCATACTCGACATGGTCTTACATTGGAATCATGAAATGGATGATATATACAATAGCAGCAACAGCTACAGGCCAGTAGTCTGAAATGCCACCTTCTGATGTATTGTATTGAACTTCAGCCCTTTGAATTGAAACAGTGTGCCTGTTAAATCCACGAAGGAGAAACATAAAGAGGATTGTAAAAGGGATTACTATGATAGTCCATGCCAGAAGGACATCCGGTGTGACTGCGGCCTGGCCTGCTTCCACAGGTGGCACCTCGCCTCCTGACATTACGGTCACCAGGTATAGTATTATGAGGGCCAGGCCGTTATTGGTGAAATGAGCTATCATACCAGAGAATATCGAATCTGTCCTGTATACCAGGTAGGCAAGGACAATACCCAGAAACCATATGCTGAAAAAGTTTGTAGGGTTTAAATGCAGCAGGGCAAATAAAAAGCCCGACATTATTATGGCGTACACCTCACCCTTTCTCTCATAGGCCCTGAATATTACACCCCTCATCAGCACCTCCTCACAGATGGCGGCCAGGCCTGCCACAATGATCAGCTCCAGGGCAAGGTCAGCTGCATTCTGCGGCGGAGGCAGAGGCTGCGGGTGGATATTGATGAACTTAGAAAGAAAAAATACATTTACAATGCCAATATACTCTGCTATAAACCAGCCGGAAATAATTATACCTACAACATATGGTATCAGAGAGAGTCTCAACCTTTTAACCCTCATAAATGCAGCAGGTTTTACATTGTTTACAAATAGAAAAATCAGGCTTGGTATGAGTACCAATCCAACCTCTGTAATTATAAGACCATACATCAGATTCCATCTCTGTACTATGGAGCCCACAGTTGCAAAAAGCAAAAGGACAATGAGATAAAATATATTTACCTTCTTGATGCCCATATTTCCATCTCCTTCTATCTATATGCCTTCTTTAATTATAGCAGAAAACGATACACATATTAGTTTATAATGTCATGTAAAAATTAATGTAGAATTACTTTCTAATATGAGCTTTTCATAATAAACCCACCGCATAAATTGACTTGTAAAATCGTTATCCTGTGCATATAATGAATATATAAATAAATGAAAGGAGGCATTATATGCGCAAAAAAGGGCTTAGTCTCACTACAAAGATTCTCATAGGACTTATTCTGGGTATCATCGTAGGTTTCTTCTTTATGGGAGCACCTGATATAGCCAAAAACTATATCCAGCCCTTCGGTACGCTTTTCTTAAACCTCATCAAGATGATCATCGTACCGCTGGTGTTAAGTTCCTTAGTGGTAGGTGCTGCCAGTGTAGGTGATGTGACCAAGTTGGGAAGGATAGGTGTCAAGACTCTGGTATATTTTCTTGTAACTACAGCCATAGCAGTCATTATAGGACTGGTTCTTGGAAATGTACTGCAGCCAGGCCTGGGGCTTACCCTGCCGGCGGGTGCAGAGGTAAAACCAGGTGAGGTACCTTCCATTGTAACTACATTGCTAAATATTGTCCCTACCAATGCCGTGGACGCCATGGTAAAGGCCAATATGCTTCAGATAATAGTATTTGCACTATTCCTGGGCATCGGTATTACACTGGTCGGTGAAAAGGGCAAACCCCTCTATGGCCTTTTTGACAGCTTAGCGGAGGTCATGTACAAGATTACGTCCATCATCATGGAGTATGCTCCCATAGGGGTATTCGCCTTGATGGTGCCAGTGGTCGCTTTAAATGGGCCATCGGTGCTTTTACCGCTATTAAAAGTGATAATAGCTGTATATGCCGGATGTATCATACATGCAGTAATAGTTTATGGATTCTCAGTCCAGGTGTTTGCCAGGATGAACCCCATATACTTCTTCAGAGGAATATTTGAGGCTGCCATGGTAGCATTTACAACCTCCTCAAGCTCAGGCACTTTGCCTGTTACCATGAGAAACACTGAAGAAAATCTGGGTGTGCCGCGTTCCATTACATCCTTCGTACTCCCATTGGGTGCTACGATCAACATGGATGGTACAGCCCTTTATCAGGGTGTGTGCGCCCTGTTTATTGCACAGATATATGGGGTTGATCTCTCTATTTCCCAGCAAATAACCATAATCCTTAGCGCTACTCTTGCTTCAATCGGCACTGCAGGCGTACCGGGTGCAGGGTTTATAATGCTTACCATGGTACTGCAGTCTGTAGGTCTGCCCCTTGAGGCCAGTGCGCTTATAGCAGGCATAGACAGGATACTGGATATGATAAGAACATGTATTAACGTTGTCGGTGATGCTTCCTGTTCAGTTGTTATAGCTGCTACTGAGGGGGAACTCAAAAATACCAAAGAACAGGTTTCCCGTGCATAGTAAAATCCCGGCTTTTAAGCCGGGATTTTACTATTATAGTTTAACGCCTGACCTGAGTATTATACTGGCGTGAGGTGTAAACTCTCCTGTCCTCACTATCGCCGCTGTTTCCATAGACCTCAGTCTGAATTCATCACATGTGATTCTTTCAATATCTATATTACCGAGCACCTCTTTTAAACTCAAAAAAACGTCCTGGCTATCTCTTTCCATCTCTACGGGGACTATAACCTCACTTACATAAAGCTCTGTAAGGACCGCTTCCACTACATCAACAAGGCCTGGCATGTTTTTCTTTACAGCAAGGTCTATAAACCTTATGCTATCTGGTACGGTAAGATGATAATTGGCTATTACGATAGTTTCCCCATCTCCAAGCCTGGCCACCAGCTCGGAGAGTTCATGATTTAAAAGTACACCCTTCTTCATTATTAATCACTCACTTTGCCTGTGCCTGTTTTAATACAGGTTCTTTAGTAGTAAAGACGACCTCATGGGTATGTTTTTTAAGTTTAAGGACATCTATATTAAGCTTGTCCAACTCAGAGTTAACAATACTTCTGTTCTCTTCCCATCCTCTGAGCATATGATACATCTCGTCCTGCCTGCCTTTCATGTAGCTCATGTCTTCCTCCAGGCTGCTAACCTTGGCTTCAAGGCTGCTAACCCTGGTCTCAAGATTGTCCATCCTGGTCTCAAGATTGTCCATCCTGATCTCAAGATTGTCCATCCTGGTCTCAAGATTATCCATCCTGGTCTCAAGATTGTCCATCCTGGTCTCAAGATTATCCATCCTGGTCTCAAGATTATCCATCCTGGTCTCAAGATTGTCCATCCTGGTCTCAAGATTGCCCATCCTGGTCTCAAGATTGCCCATCCTGGCGTCCAATCTGTCAAGCCTGTTATTTACCCCTTTAATCTCCTCTAATATCTGACCTAATATACGCTCAATCGATTCCTCCATCAAAAGTTCTCTCCCCTCGCATCCTCTATTAACCCTATTCTATCACAACGTCTGTTGGAAGTAAATTTAAATAATCTATCATTTATACTTTATGTCAGATGCTATTATCCCAGTATAGCAAGCACGATTAGATAGAGTATTGATGGGCAGAGCAATGTGCCAAGCCCTGGATAGAAAGTTGCTGTCAGTGCGCCATAGGGCACAAGTTTTGGATCAGTAGCGGCCAGGCCTCCTGAAACCCCACTGGTTGTGCCCATGAACCCACCATAAACCATTGCAGATGTTGGATTATTGAGCTCAATATAGGGTGCTATTAAGGGGGTAAGTATCATGGTAAGGACTGACTTCACAACTCCGGCGGCCACGGACAATGTAGATGCCACAGAAGAAGCGCCTATGGCTGTAGCTGTAACAGGGCCCACAATAAATGTTACTGCACCTGCACCTATTGTAGTTACATCCTTAGGGTCTCTAAAACCCAGTGCAAATGCCACAATAGCACCAACAGTAAAGGAAAGGACAACACCTAAGAATAGGGCAATAACCCCTGGGAGTCCCGCCTTTTTTGATATTCTCCTATGATACTCCCGATAAACATAAACAGAGCAACCAATCCAAGACCGTAAAACTCCATAAAAGCACCCCCCGTTTAAAGTCATATATGGGTATTTTCCCCTATATGACACCCTTGTTTTTAAATTCTTCAATCTGTTCACTTGTATAACCAAGGCTTGTGAAAACCTCTTCATTGTGCTGGCCAAGTGTCGGCGCAGCAAACCTTACCTTAGCAGGGGTCTTAGAGAACTTAATGGGCACACCGGGAACGGTAATCTTGCCTACCTTTGGATGCTCAAGCTCTATCAGCATCTCCCTATAAAGAACCTGCGGGTCTTTAACCACCTTATCTATGGTGTTTATTGGTCCGCATGGTATGGCATTCTTCTCCAAGGTTTTCAGCCACTCATCTAAGCTCTTTTGTTTCATTATATCATCCATTATAGGCTTTAAATCCTCATAGTTTTCCAGCCTGACCCTGTTAGTCGCAAACCTCTGGTCGTTTATCAGCTCATCCCTGCCCACCAGCCTGCAGAATTTAGCCCACAGGTTATCATTTCCTATGGCTATCATCACTTCCTTGCCATCCGAGCACTCAAAGGACTCAAAGGGACATATGGAAGGATGTTTGTTACCCTGCGGTTTTGGTACCTGACCCGTATAAAGGTATCTGGCTATGGCATTTTCCAGTATCGACACCTGGCAGTCCAGCATGGATATATCTATAAACTGACCCTCACCAGTTTTATCCTTCACATGCAGGGCGCTGAGTATACCTATTACTGTATATAGGGCTGCTGTGATGTCAGCTATGGAACTCCCAACCCTTACACCCTTACTGCCCTTTGGTCCTGTTATGCTTACAATACCACCCATACCCTGGACAACAGCATCATAGGCAGGCCTGTCACTATAAGGACCCGTCTGACCAAATCCCGACGTGGCTGCATATATTATGTCAGGTTTTATCTCCTTCAACGCCTCATAGTCCAGTCCCAGTTTTTTCATGGTACCAGGTTTATAGTTTTCTGTAATGACATCAGCCCATTTGACCAGTTTCTTGAATATCTCCTTACCCTCTTCTGTCTTAAGGTTCAGTGTGATACCTTTCTTGTCCCTGTTAATGCTCATAAAGTATCCGCTCTCATCCTGTAAAAAAGGTGTATAGCCCCTGGACTCATCCCCCTCACCAGGTATCTCCACCTTTATTACCTCTGCTCCCATGTCAGCTAAAATCATTGTGCAGAACGGTCCTGTGAGGACCCTGGTAAGGTCCAATACCTTTATACCTTCCAACGGCAACATAAAAATACCTCCTTTTTCATTTTGTATACTTAACATATATTCCGGCTACAATGTGTATTACTATTCACCCCATTTAAAACATAAAGAGCCAATCCCTCTGGCACATGCCAGTGGAAGGCTCTCCTTTTCACATTATCTCTGCCTGACAAATATTTAATTTAATAATGCATTATACCCAATCCAGCCCTATGATGCTCTGTAAGTATGCTGTAAGCAGAATTGCCAAATATCCCAACACATATCCACTTATCTCCACGGGTCACAGCAATCTTCAAGGCTAAGCTGGCATTGGCAGTAGGAATATTGTAGACCACTCCATTCTGTGCCTCTAAAGTAGCATGTATAACTGCATGGAGGTGTTTCCTGTCCTCCTCAATCACCTTTTCCCTTAGGGCTGCTGTTATAGTTGACTTGAGTATCTTGCCATTACTTAATACAGATACAGTCCCACCTACCTCTACAGCGCAGCATCTATATCCCAGTTCATTCCTGAGGTACTCCTTAAACCTCTCCTCTTCCTCTATGGTAGACGTCATAGCAAGTAGAAGGGCTGCACGGCCCTCGTCAAGGTCACCAACATTGTAAGAGAATTCCTTCTTGCCCATTATTATCCCCTTATTAATTATAACAAACGTTTTATGAATATGCAAATCAAAGACACCCTGTAATGCTTAAAAGGGTGCCATAAGGCACCCTTAAATAGGAGGGGAGTATTAACCTCGTTTTTTGGTAGCTACATCTACCCATACGGCAATAACTAGTACGAGGCCCTTTACTATAGTTAATACTGAATAATCTATATTCATCAGGCTCATGCCGTTGTCTATACTGGCCATGACTATGGCACCAATTATGGCTCCTGGTACAGTGCCCTCACCGCCCAGGGTGCTGGCACCGCCAATTATAGAGGATGCTATGGCGTCCATTTCAAAATTGGTCCCTGCGCTGGTGGTTGCTGCATCCAGCCTGGATGTAAGTATAATTCCGGCCATGGCTGATAAAAATCCCATTATGAGATATATGGTCATATTGGTCTTTTTAATGTTTATACCTGAAAGCACAGCCGCCTCTTTATTCCCACCTATGGCATATACATACCTTCCAAATGTGGTGTTGTTGGCCACAAACGTCAGTATCAAGACCAGGGCTGCAACTATAATCACAGGTATCGGTATGCCTTCGTATGCAACCATGACACCGATAAATACAGCTATTAAGGCCAGTACACCTATTATCTTAACCAATTCCTGATGCCATTTGGCCACCGGCAGGCCGTATTTTATTCTGGCGTTTCTGCTGTTTAACTCAAATAATACATAAAGCACCCCTGCTGCTATTCCCAGTATGATGCTGTAAAGCGGCGGGACATACCCCTGACCTATAAACCTGAAGTCAGGCTTCATTGGAGAGATTGTCACACCCTTGGTTATGAGCAGTATGCCTCCCCTGAAGACAAGCATGGAGCTGAGTGTGGTGATGAAGGCCGGGACGCCCCTGTAGGCTATCCAGAAGCCTTGCCAGGCCCCTATGGCCAAGCCAACCAGTATTGTTACAATTATAGTCGGTATGGTATCCCAGTGATATGTCACCTGCAGTATTGCAGCAATAGCTCCTGTAAATCCAGCCACCGAACCTACGGAGAGGTCTATATGGCCTGCCACTATAACCAGCACCATACCAACTGCCAGGGTAGCCGTGATGGCCATCTGTCTGAACAGCATAGAGAGGTTTCTGGGTGTTAGAAAACTACCCTGTGTAAGGACTGTAAACACAAACCATATAGCTAAAAGAGCAAGAATCATCGTATAAGACCTTACGTCAAACTTAAACTGCCTTTTTAGTCTTTCTGCCCTGTCTTCCTTCATATTTTCAACCATATCAATGACCTCCAGTAGCCGCATACATTATTTTTTCTTGAGTTGCTTCATCTATGTTAAACTCACCGTTTATTTTCCCCTCATGCAAAACGTAAATCCTGTCGCTCATCCCCAAAATTTCAGGCAGTTCAGAGGATATCATTATTACGCAAACACCCATATCCACCAGGTCGTTCATTATGTTATATATTTCAAACTTTGCACCTACATCTATACCCCTTGTAGGTTCATCCAGTATAAGTGTCTTAGGGTCAGACATAAGCCACTTGGCAAGGACCACCTTCTGCTGATTACCTCCGCTCAAATTTGCCACCCTTTGAGCCAGTGTAGGAGTCTTTATCCCCAGTCCATTTACATATTTATACGCATTTTTTATCTTCTCATTGTTGTTTATAACCCCATGCCTGGATATCAGCCTGTAATTGGGCAGTGCTATGTTTTCCTGCACATCCATAAGCTGTACCAGTCCATATCTTTTTCTGTCCTCAGAAAGATAGGCAATACCACTTTCTATGGCCTCCTGTGGGTTCCTTATGTGCACCCTCTGGCCATTTATATATATCTCGCCTTCATTCCTACCGGGATAAGCCCCAAATATGCTGGATGCCAGTTCTGTCCTTCCAGCACCCATGAGACCGGCAAATCCCAGTATCTCACCCTTTCGTGCAATAAAGCTGACATTGTCTACAACCTTCTTGCCGGGTATCTCAGGGTCGTATACCGTGTAGTTTTTTACCTCCAGCACCACCTCTCCCGGTGTATGCTTTACTCTGGGAAATCTCTGGGTCAGTTCCCTACCCACCATCAGGGAAATGATCCTGTTTTCATCTATGTTGGATACCATATCCGTTGCCACTGTTTTACCATCCCTGATTATTGTAATAGAATCTGCAATTTCATATATCTCATCCAGCTTGTGGGAGATGTATATACATGTAACTCCATTGGCTTTAAGGTTTCTCAGTATTTCAAACAGCCTTTCTGTCTCGGTCTCCGTGAGGGCCGACGTTGGTTCATCCAGAATGAGTATCCGGGCGTTCTTGGATATGGCCTTGGCTATCTCAACCATTTGCTGATGCCCTATACCCAGGTTCATCACTTTTTCATAAGGATTTATATCTATCTTGAGTTCTTTTAATATTCTACTTGTGTCGGCATAGACCTTCATCCAATCTATTACGCCGTTTTTAACTGGTTCTTCGCCTAAGAAGATGTTCTCTCCAACTGTCATATACTTTACCAGGGTAAGTTCCTGATATATTATTGCTATACCTTCTTCTTCACTGTCTTTAATATTGTGAAACTGCTTGCCCTCTCCATCAATTATTATGTCTCCTTCATAGGTGCCATAGGGATAAACACCGCTTAAAATCTTCATAAGCGTAGACTTCCCAGCCCCGTTTTCCCCACATATGGCATGGACCTCACCCCTTTTCACTCGAAGGGAGACATTGTCTAAGGCTCTGACACCGGGAAAATCCTTGGTAATATTTTTCATTTCCAGAATATATTCGCTCATAATATCCCCCGCTTTTAAATTGGAAGGGGGGCAGGATGATACCTACCCCTTACTGCACTAATTGCTGTAGACCTGGTCCTTTGTAAACCAGCCGCTGTCTATGAGCACACTGTCCACATTGTCCTTTGTGATGACTACCGGGTCAAGCAGCACTGATGGCACATCTATCTTTCCGTTGTTGACAGTCTTATTGGCCTCAGGCAGATCTTTTACCTCTTTGCCCTGAGCTAACGCCACAGCAACCTCGGCTGACTTTTCAGCAAGTTTTCTTACGTCCTTGAATATGGTCATGGACTGTGTCCCGGCAACTATCCTCTTTATGGCTGCCAGCTCTGCGTCCTGTCCTGTGATCGGCACCTTGCCGGCCAGGCCCTGGGCTGATAAAGCCTGGATAATTCCTCCCGCTGTGCCGTCGTTAGGAGCAAGCACAGCCTGTACATTGTTCTTATTGGCTGTAAGTGCATTCTCAGCAAGTTTTAATGCCTCGTTTGGATCCCAGTCTCTTATGGCCTGGTCGAACACTATCTTTATGTCACCCTTGTCAGCTAATGGCTGGATGTACTTCATGGCACCCTTCTTAAAGAGTGTAGCATTGTTGTCTGTGGGTGCACCGGCAAACACAAAGTAGTTGCCCTTCGGTACCAGCTTTGTTATGAACTCGCCCTGCATCTCGCCTACCCTCTCGTTATCGAAGGATAGGTAGACATCCACATCTGCGTTTCTGATGAGCCTGTCATAGGATATAACCTTAATGCCGGCCTTGTGAGCCTCTTCTACAAGAGCCGCAGCGGAGTCTGCATTCTGTGGATCTAATACCAGCACGTCGATTCCCTGAGTGATAAGGTTTTCAACCTGGCTGTTCTGAACATTCTCGTCATTATTGGCAGCCTGCACCAATACCTCAGCACCAAGAGACTCGGCTTTTGCTACAAATGCGTCCCTGTCCCTCTGATACCTTTCCTCTCTTAAAGTAGGCAGTGAAAAGCCTATCTTCACCTTCTTTGCAGTATCTGTATTGCTGCTGGCAGCAGGCTGCGTTTCGGTGGATGAATTAGATGGGGCCTGTGTATTGGAACCACCGCACCCTGCAATCAGCGAAATGGTCATTATTAATACCAGTAATAAAACCAATGACCTTTTTACATTTAGCATGCTGTACCCTCCTCATAAAATATTTTTATTCTCCCATACTCGGGAATACGTTTTTATATATAGCATAAAACGTGCCACAATGTGTCTTAATGGTAAAATGGCCCTTCGCGGACAATGTGTCTCAAAAACTTTACTTAAGACACATAATCCTCTGTATGTTATAATAAGAGCAGCAAAGGAGGAAATACCGTGGAAAGGATAAACCAGAGAAACTCTATGGCTGTGCTTTTTATTATGCTGTTGCAGATACTCATAATGGTCCTGGTTTTCGACTTCAGACCTTATATACCACTATTTATAGGCGATATATGGGTATCTCTCTTGCTTCTCAAGCTGGGGATTGGGTTTAAAGACATAATACATATGATGATAGAGGGTATAAAAAAGGCGCTCACTGTAATTGCAATCCTGCTTCTTATTGGGACTCTGACCGCATTCTGGAGGCAGAACGGCATACTTGCCACATTGATAACCTATGGGTTTGAGATAATAAACCCCAGGTATTTTGTCCCTACTTCCTTCATACTGGTAAGCATTATATCCATGGTACTGGGTTCTGCCATAGGGACATCCGGAACAGTTGGGATTGTACTAATGGGCATATCTCAGGGCCTGGACGTACCCAAAAACCTGGTGGCCGGTTCACTCATCTCCGGTGCATTCTTGGGAGACCGGTCCTCACCCCTTGCAGGAAATATATCCCTCCTGGCAGGCATGACCGATGAGAGGCCAGATAGGGTTTTCAGGTTTTTAATGACCACAGCCATACCCGCTTTTATTCTGGTTGGATTTATATATTTTTTAACGGGTTTTCAGTATTCATCTTCAGGGTTTAACGCAAACTCATCCTTGTTGATACTTGATGGACTTAAAAATGGATTTATAATATCTCCATGGTTGTTTATACCGCCAGCACTGATAATCGGCCTGGCCCTCCTCAGGGTCCCTACTCTCAAAAATCTTACCCTGGGTGTTATCATATCTTTCACTATATCTCTCATTGAAGGAAAAAGGTTTTTTGAGACACTACGGACTGCTGTATTTGGATTTGTCTCAAGCAATCCTGACCTTAAAATTTTTTCTGGTGGAGGTCTCCTCTCCATGGGGGAGGTGACCCTCGTCCTGCTCACTGCCACATCCTTGAGCGGGATGCTGGAAGGCACAGGTATCATCTCTTTGGCTTTTAAAGACATCGTTGGGAAAATAAATAGGCCTCGCCCACTCATCGTATTTACCATGCTCTTGAGCTTTATAATCTCCCTCATCACATGCAATCAGGCTTTAGGGGTGATACTCACATCCTCCATAATGAGACCAGAATACGACAGGCTCCACGTGGATAGGATTTACCTGGCAAGGGGCCTGGCCGACTCATGCATAGTCCTCGCAGGCATTATTCCATGGAACATGGCTGCATATACCCCATCCATGATTCTGGGTGTACCTGTTACAGGATTTATGCCTTACTCATTCTTTAATCTTCTGCTTCCACTGGTATCAATAGCATCATTGTATTTACCGGCAAAAAGTGAAGTAAAATTTTATACAAGTAGTGTATAAGTCTGATGCTTGCTTAGATCTACATGGTTCACAAAATTAACTGACGTATTTTTATAAATTGATGTTATAAGTGAACCCTCTTCCTCCTAAAGAGGGGGGAGAGGGTTCACTAAGGTTTCTACTCACTGTTTTTGATATTGAAAAGCTATAGCTAAAGTCAGTATGCTTCAAAAAACCTATTATATAAATCACTATACTACTCAACAATCCAACTACGGAACCTATAGCAGCTCCTTTAACTCCAAGCCTTGGAAAACCAAATTTACCAAATACTAAAATATAATCTAAAGCAAGATTAACTATTATCGCAGTTATAGTACCATACATAAACATGGTTGTTCTTTTTAGATTTTTAAAGTACGCAGAAAAAATAAAAATTATCAAATTTAATCCTAAGCTAAAACCTGCTATATTCATATAGTCACAAGCATATGTCAATGTACTTCCTTCCAGATTATAAAACTTTTGAAAAATCGTTCTCCCAAATATAATTCCAAGGATACCAAATGCAAAACCGATAACAATACTCAGGGACAATGATGTATTGAATATCTGTGAATATTTATCCCTATCACGCTTTGCAAATGACTTTGCAAAGATAATATTAAATGCCATAGATAGCATGCCAAATGTTCCAGTTAGCACATATAGTAAAGAAGAAACTATACCCACTGCAGCAAAGCCTTCTACTGATGTTCTTCCTATTATAGCTTTATCTGTAATAGTAAAAATTGTCTCAATCGCAAATGTAGATATTACAGGTATTGCCATTCTATTTATTATTGATATGTCTTCTTTATTTACAGTCATTTTTTTCTTCTAACTCCACGAGAATCCTCTGAAGAACATTTTCAGAAATAATCCCTAATTTTTGTAATGTTAGAAATAAATCTCTAATATCTTTCTTTAATTCTATCAGTTCTACATCATATTCAATCATAATATCTGATAATATTGTTGAAACAGATATACCATCATTTATTTCTTTTAAAATAAAAGCAGAAATTTGATCGACCGAATAAACTCCGCCATTAGTAGATATTAGCCCAGTTTCATCTTCTTCTATCCTCATTGAAAACGGAACACCTAAGTTTTCAACTTTTATCATCATTTAGTATCAACTCCTTCTTACATATTGGGCATCTCTCATCCGAAGACATTAAGTCATTATGAAATGAAAATGCACATGCTCTACATCCTGCTTTACATGTTAACAGTAATTTACAATTTTTACAATTCCCTAACACATCTTGCAAATTAATCTCTCTTAATTTTTTAAAGACAGTTGATTCATTCCATATCTCATATAAAGGCTCTTCTTTTAGATTACCTGCCTTTAATTCGGTATAAGTGGCCATCATACTACAGCCATAAACATTTCCAAAATCATCTATATAAAAATTATCTTTTCCTGCTGTACAACCAAATTCAGTTTCATTTAGTGTACTAACTAAATTAGTTGAAATCCAAAGATTTATATCTTCAATCATTTCAGCCTCATATAGAGGTTTTTTGTATGCCTTTTTCATTAAATTTTCCCCCTTTCATTAAAAGTAGTGTCAAATCGGCCGATTTTTGCTTATTTTAATTTATACCATGGTAAAGCTTTAAATTTAGCCCTGCATAATTGACTTAGAAGTTAAGTATTGTTTAAATATTATCTTGCAGTCTCACGGAAATGATGTATCTAATTATCGAATAGATTTAATTATCCTAAATAGGAATTTAGCATAGTTACCAGATCTGTTCAATATTCAAATACAATTTAATCATATTTGAATATTG
>JASEJQ010000040.1 GCA_030016635.1 Thermoanaerobacteraceae bacterium
CTCTGGGTAAGAGGATTACATTAAAGGAACTGGGAATTACAAAAAATGACGTAGAAAACTTATCACTGGACGCTCAAAAAACCCTGGTTGGTGCTCTGAAAAATTTCCAAAAGGAGATAACTTTTGATGATATAGTTAACATATACCTGATGTCATATGAATAGAGGTTATAATTATTTGCAAACTAACTTTGAGTACTAACTCTACGTTTTTTATATTCAACTTTATATGTTATAATATATTTGCAAAAAGGGAGGTGTAGTTAATGGATAAACAAAAAATACTTGATGTTTTAAAAGATGTATATGACCCTGAAATAGGTAGGAGCATTGTTGAACTGGGCATGGTAAAACCCGAATACATTGATATAGATGGTTCCACTGTAAAGATACGTGTGAACCTTACTATTAAAGGGTGTCCTCTGCAGGCAACAATAAAAGATGATATAGAGAAAAAGCTGCTCTCTTTGGGCTTTGATAAGGTCGTAGTTACCTTTGGGGAGATGAGTAAAGAAGAGAAAGATGCCCTTATGGGGAAAAATGTACCTGAAGACAGTATCTTTGATACTGCCAGAACTATACTGGTTGGCTCAGGTAAGGGTGGGGTAGGTAAGTCGACGATTGCAGTCAATCTTGCAATAGCCGCATCAAAATTGGGCTATAAGGTTGGCTTGATAGACGCTGATATATTGGGCTTTAGTGTGACAAGGATGCTCGGTATCAGCGGCGTAAGACCAAATGCCATAGATGAAACCCATATGTTCCCCATTCAGGTTCACGGAATAAAAGCTATATCTATGGGCAATTTCGTGGATGAGGACTCTGCTGTTATCTGGAGAGGCCCATTGCTTTCAAACATATTACAGCAGTTTATGTATAATGTTGAGTGGGGCGACCTGGATTATATATTTGTTGATCTTCCACCGGGAACAGGTGATGTACCTCTATCGATAATGCAGATTATACCTCAAAGTTATCTTCTTCTTGTGACCACACCCCAGTCTGCTGCTTCCCATGTAGCGGGCAGGTTGGGAAAGATGGCTCAAAAGACAGGGGTTGATATTCTTGGTGTGGTGGAAAACATGTCATACTTTGAATGCCCGGATTGTGGCAGCAAACACTATATATTTGGTAAAAATGAAGCAGAGAAATTGGGAAGTGAATTGAAGACAAAGGTCTTAGGAGAGATACCTATAATAAGTGAGATAAGAGAAAAGAGCGATACAGGAAGGCCCATAACATTGGAGGAGAATAATCCTGTTACTGATATATATAAAGAGCTCTTCCGCAATATTGATAGACAATGTACTGAAATTGATGAGTCTTATGCAAGTATTAATAAGTAAATCTTAAAGCCCATACTTCATTGTATGGGCTTTTTATTTATGGTTAAAATAGAACTAACTATCCCAAATACTTTACTAACTGCATTGCAATAATTGTTGATTTAGGTGTAAGAACTAATTAAGCATGACATGCAACATCAAATGCATCCTTAAAGGGAGTCCATGATACTCTTAATGAGAGGCAAATGTAGCCGGGGCATCTGGCATGGACGCCAGATGAGCCGATATGAACATCTTTCAATGAAATCAATAAGGAGAAGGGTGATACATTGGATAAGAACTCTGTAAAATGGCATGAATGGAATGAGTCAACGTTTAATAAGGCAAAAGCAGAAGATAAACTTATACTTCTGGATATCAGTGCATCATGGTGTCACTGGTGCCATGTTATGGATAATACAAGCTATGCTGATGGCAAAGTGATAAAATACATTGAAGATAATTTTATCCCTGTAAGAGTAGATCGGGACAAAAGGCCGGACATTGATAGCAGATATAACTTGGGAGGATGGCCATCAACTGTTGTTCTGTCTCCAGAAGGACAAATTCTTACGGGTGGGATTTATATTCCTCCTGAGGAATTACTGCATATGCTAAAAAACATAAATATGCTGTACAGGGAACATGATGGCGAATTAATAGATGTGGATGACAAAAAAAATGAGGGAATGTCCAGGCATGTTAAAGCTATTTCTCGCAATTTAGATGATGAAGTGCAGGAATATGTTTTAAGGTCGGCCATAGATATGTTTGATATAAAGTTTGGTGGTTTTGGTAAAAGGCCAAAATTCTTATATCCTGAATTGCTTTCATATTTGATTGGTTACTACTACCTGTCCAATGAGGAAGATATAAAAAAAGTTATTATCAAAACTATGGATATCATGTATAGCAGTGAAATTTATGACAGGGTAGAGGGTGGTTTCTTTCGGTATGCTA
Source organism: Thermoanaerobacteraceae bacterium (assembly GCA_030016635.1). Lineage (GTDB taxonomy): Bacteria > Bacillota > Thermoanaerobacteria > Thermoanaerobacterales > UBA4877 > JASEJQ01. The sequence continues at coordinate 2,285 of JASEJQ010000040.1, forward strand.
CAGAAAGAGATTTTTCCAGCCCACATTATGAGAAGTTATTAGATGATAATGCCAGATTAATGTTTTTATATATGGAGGCTTATCAGGTTTTTAATCTTCCGAGATACATGGAGGCAGCGGAAGATATCATGGAATACCTGGAAAAGAATCTATATGATGATAAAAAAGGTCTTTTTTATGGGAGTCAAGATGCAGATGAAAAATATTATAATGCGGATAAAAACAAACGTACCAAACTAAAAAAACCGTCAGTCGATAAAACATTTTACACTGATAAAAATTCCTTGGCTGTTATTGCCATTTTAAAATATTATAGCATTACTGGCAAAAATGAATATTTGCAAATTGCCATAAAGGCAGCAAACACATTATTAAGGGAATTAATGGATAAAAGCGGTCTTATGAAGCACCATCCAGAATCGAAAGAAGCAAATATACTGGAAGATCAGGTATATGCAGTAAATTTGCTATTGGAACTGTATGGTTTGACAGGGGATGAAATATATCTTGATGAATCAATAAAATTAGTTGATAAGGTTATTGAGGTCTTTTATGATGGGAAGGATAAAGGTTTTTTGGATTTTCTTCCTATAAATGAAATTAAATATGATCATACATCAAAAAGTCTGCCTGTCAACAGTGAAATGGTAAAGACATGTATGAAACTATTTGCACTTACAGATAAAAGGATATATTACCAGAAGAGTGAAGAGACACTGTTGTATTTTACCTGCATTTACTCTGAATATGGTATATTTGCGTCGTCTTATGCTAAAGCTATTAAAGCGTTTGTTGACCATATGTATAAAGTAACATTGGTAGGCAAAACGGATGATGTCCAGACAACAAATCTATTCAGGGATTTAAAGGCACTATATTATCCATATAGAATACTGGAATTTCTTGATATAACTAAAAGAAAAGAGGATGTAAGAAAAAGAGGATACAATTTGGATAATTATCCTCAAATATATGTATGCGCTGGGGATAAATGCTTGTCGCCCGTAGATAATATTGAGAATTTAAAACTGGTTTTTGAAAACTTAAAAACAAGGGAAAGGGTCAAATGACCTCTTCCCTTGTTAATGCAGCACTTTCCTCTATACTTTTATCTAAACCCATTAGTAAATTTAGTCTGTTCCACAATTCTCCATACTGAGGAGTACCGGGAAGCCTTGGCTGTTCAATATCATTGGTAATTATGTCTATAATTTTAGCTGGATGTTGTGAAAGAACAACGATTTTACTGCTTAGTATAATCGCCTCGTCTATATTGTGGGTTACAAATATAATAGTCACACCAGTATGTTCATATATTTTTAGCAATTCTTTTTGCAGCTTATATCTGGTAAGGGCATCAAGGCTTCCAAAGGGTTCATCCATCAAGAGTAATTTGGGATGAAGTGAAAGCGCTCTGACAATTACTACCCTTTGCTTCATTCCGCCAGAAAGCTGGTGGGGATAGAAGTCTTTAAAATTATCCAGATTTACTAATTCAAGGTAATAACTGGTTAATTCTTTCCTTTGGATTTTACTCAATTTTGGATAATTGATTTTAAGGGGATAGTCAATATTTTTTTCAACTGTGAGCCACGGGAATAATTGGTTGAAATCTTGAAAAACCATCATTCTGTCAGTGCCAGGTTTCGTCAGTTCATTTCCTTCAAGTATTATTTTTCCACTGTTGATTTTTTCATATCCTGCTATACACCTCAATAGAGTGGACTTTCCGCAACCTGAAGGGCCAAGCACACATAAGAAATCATTTTCATGTAAATTAAAACTAATTTTATCAAGTACTGTAATATATCTGCCATTAGAAACGAATGATTTGCATAATTCTTTAATCTCAAGGAAACATTCCAAATCGGTCACCTCCTAATTTGTCATCCCCCATTTTTTAATTGTGCTTTCCTCTATTATTTCAAATAAAACTGTTTCTACAATAAAACCTATGGCCACAATAATAAACAAACCTGCAAATACACCTGGCATATCCAGCATGAATCTTTTTTCAAATATATACCAGCCCAGACCACTTTCTTTACCGGTTGCTCCAAATATCATTTCGGCTGATATTAAAGCTCTCCATGCCCTTGACCAGCCCACTTGCAGGCCGGTAAGGAGGGATGGTAATGCTGATGGTATCATTATGTTGGTGATGATTTTGATTTTTTTTAAGCCTATGTTGCTCCCAACCTCAAGATATATTTTTGGAATAGTCTTAAACCCAGTTACTGTATTCAAAATCATAGGCCAGAGGACCGAGTGTATTATAATAAATATGATTGAGTTTCTTCCAGTTCCAAACCACAAAATAGCCAGTGGCAGAAGCGCAATGCCTGGTAGGGGGTCCATAATTGAAACAAGTGTCGTGACGTATTCATTTATCCTTCTGGAAATCATGGCCCAAACGGAAATGATAATGGCCAGTATGTCACCTATAATCATACCTTCAAGTATCATCTCAATTGAGTTATAGGTCTGCAATACAATTGTTCCTTTCTCCAGTTCATGAATCAATGCTGAGAGTATGCTTTCGAGGCTGGGGAAAAGCAATTCAGGAAATATGTGGCTATGGGCAGTGATTTCCCATATTGCTAATAGCATAACTATAAAGATGGTCCTGTTTAGTTTTAACCGCTTATTCACCAAATCACCCCTTTGCCAAACTTAATATTGCAATTTTTCTATCTCTGTTTGCTCTCCATTTTTCTTACCCATTTGGGCTATGATATTCTCAAAGGCTATATCGCTTATTCTCTCCGGGATTTTTTTAATATAGCCGGCCTTCTTCATGAATTCAGCCATTTTTAGAAGTCCATAAGGTGTGCTCGAATAATTAACCTCCTTCCAAGTGATATATTTTAATGTCTTTTCTTCACTGAGATTATATATAGGTGCCAGTATTTTAGCTGCGTTTTCTGGTTGCTCATTGATAATAGCAACAGCATCAACTAAAGCATGATAAACTGCAGCATAGGCCATGGGGTTGTTATTATGAAACTCTTCTGTAGCTACCATAAAGATATGAGTAAATTCGCCTCCAAAAGCCTCTCTACCTGTCAGGACCTCGTGCATTGCCGGATTGCTTAATTCTTCAAAATAATATGGTGCTGATGCAAAATGAGCTGCCACCTGCCTATTGAGTAATGCATTCATGGCATCTGGATGTGACATGGATAGAATTTTATCGTCCATTGCATGGGGATCATTTAAAAGCTTGTCGGACTCCATTTGCAGAAAAATATGTTGGGTACTTCCTATACCTGGCATCGCTATTTTATCGTCATCCTTTAGATCCATAATTGATTTAATGTCCTGACGATACGTAACAATGCCATTTGGCCCACCTTGAACACTGGATACCAGTTTGATCTTTACACCTTTATCCCAGCTTATTAAGAATGGTGGCGGCCCCATAAAAGCAAAATCTATTCGGTTAGCTGCCAATGCTTCATTGATAGCTCCACCGGATGGAAAAGTTTGCCATTCTATTTTGGCGCCCGGCAAGTATTTTTCTATCAATTGTTTTTTTTCCATAATTTGTGCTGGGGCATATTGAAGCCCATATTGGGTAGCGATACGGATAGTTATGTTTTGATTCGCGTCAGTGTTGTTTCCTGATGTACTGGTAGAGCAACCTGTAAGAGAAAAAATTAACATAAATATAACTAAAAAAATAAGCCATCTGTTCATATTACCAGACCTCCTTTCGAAAACTAATACATATTATTAAAGTCATCATGATGATGTTACTTATAGGTAGCATAAATTCTTTTTTTATGTTCAAAATAATGAAAGGCAAAAGGAGGACTAAACTTGAATAAAAAAAATATTTTATTTTGTTTATTATATCCTGGGTTCCATTTATTATGGTCTTAGGCAACTCGATGCTCATTCCGGCATTACCTGTTTTACAAAAAGCTATGGACATAAGCAACCTGCAAACAGGTTTATTAATTACCTTGTTTTCTCTACCGGCAGCAATTGCAATACCCTTTTTGGGCTTTTTGGCAGACAGGGTTGGAAGAAAGACTATAATTGTACCTTCATTGTTAGTATATGGTATAGGTGGATTGATTTGTGGTATATCTGCACTATTAATGGACAGGCCTTATATGGGGATGGTGATTGGTAGAATAATACAGGGATTTGGGGGTGCTGGTACAGCACCAATAGCAATGACTCTTACCAGTGATCTTTTTACCGAAAATGAGAGAAGCCAAGCCATGGGTATTAATGAGGCAGCAAACGGGTTTGGAAAGGTCTTAAGCCCTATACTTGGTTCTATATTTGTAATGATAAGCTGGTATTTTCTTTTTTTTGTCTATGCAGTAATATCATTTCCGGTGGCAATAGCAGTTTATTTTTTTGTTAAAGAAGAGGTTAAAGGTTCAAAGAGTGGTATTAAGGAATATTTTCATGGGGTTATGGAATTAATGAAGAATAAAAAATGGTCTTTTTTGTCCTGTTTATCAGCAGGTGCTGCTGCGTTTTTCACGTTATTTGGGATTTTATCTTATGTATCTGATATATTAGAGACTGACTATGGAATTAAGGGTATCTATAAAGGTTTATTAATAGCTATACCGGTATCCACTATGAGTGTTACCTCGTTTATTAACGGTGTCATGCTTAAAGGAAAGAAATCATTTAAACTTACTATAGTCTCAGGACTGATTATTCTTGGAACTGCTATGACTATAAGTATATTTATAAAAAATATATCAATATTTATGGTTTTGCTTGGGGTAATGGGTTTTGGAGTAGGACTTGTCCTACCTTCATTGAATACATTAATTACCAGCAGCGTGCCGGTAGAGAAAAGATGTTCTGTTACAGCTGTGTATGGCAGTATAAGGTTTATAGGTGTTGCCATAGGACCACCAGTCTTTAATTATTTTCTAAGTATTGACAGGTGGATTATGCTGGTTGTGCCTGCAGCAATTTCATTTTTAGCCTTGATTTTTTGCGCTGTTAAATTGAATCAGGATATAATGCTGGAATACAGGAATTGAAAAATTATATTGCATATAAATGAAATTAGAAATAAATTCCTAAAAAATTTAATAAATATAAAAGCATAACGAGTATGGCTCCGGACATAAGAGGTCCAACAGGTATACCGCCAAAAAACGTTATGCCTACTAAAGATCCTATTACTATACCTAAGATTAACTGTGGCGTGTTATTTAAAAGGTTTATACCCCGTCCATTCAAGACAGTTGCTAAAATTCCTGCCAGTACAGACGTAATACCAATGGGAGAGGTTATTGTTTCGTATATGCTCAGCAGAATATTTTTGTTCTTTGTAAGCGGAATTAATATATATATCATTAGAAACAGTAGTCCTATATCCAGGCCATGTCTTTCTAATAAAGGCAAATACCTGGATAGTGGTGTTGTTATAATGATTAACAATACAGCAGAAGCAACTGCAATGGTATTAGAATGACCAATTATTCCAAGGGCAATCAACGTCAGCAGTATAAACTGGCTCTCCATTTTTATACTCTCCTCAAAAATGGTATCATTTTCATTAAATTTTCTATATTCATTGCACCGGTATATATTAAAATCATAATGTAGGCTACAAGTGCTAAAGACAATGTTATGGCGAGATTAATAAGTCCATTAGATATAGGGTTTAAGTAATACAATAATCTCAGAATTATACAGAATAGTATGGATGACAGGACAGTTTTCATGAAGAATTCAGGATTTATATGGATTACAATAAATTTTTTTATGCATATGAAATTTAACAGAAACAAAATTATGAATCCCAGATAGTAACCAATAAAATAGCCTTTTACCATAAGTTTTGGGTCTGCCACCAGGAAATATGTACAAAGTGTCCTCATAATGGATGCTGATGAGGTATTTATTAGTGTGAGTGTTTGCTTTCCCATACCATTAAGGGTGCTGCTCATTATCTGGGATAAATATATAAAGGGTACAACCAGAGAAAACATTTTCATAAAAGTCCCAACCTCCGGATTATGATACAAAGCTATGGCAATTTCGTTAGATAAGGAAAGCAGCATTGCGCTGGAGGCAAAACTAACTATCATAGTGTATTCCATGGATTCACTTACCCTGCGTTCTAATGTTAATAAATCATTTTTATCATATGCTTCTGCTACGGCAGGCACCAGGGTTACAGATAAAGAGTTTACAACAATAGACGGCAGCATTACTATGGGTAGTGCCATGCCGGTAAGCTCGCCAAATAAAGAGAGTGCTTTTTGCTTGCTTAAGTTTACCATTAACCTTTGAGGTATTATGACTGCTTCTATTGACTGTAAAAGGGTATTTATAAATCGATTAAGCGATAATGGCACGGTAATTCCAATGATATTTAATATGAGTTTTATATTGTTTATTGGTGGACCATATTTTGATGCCTTATACCTTTGCTGTCTTAATTTGTAATTGTAAGCCATAAATAAGAATCCAGATATTTCCCCTATTACAGAACTTAGCATAGCTGCTGCAACAGCATACTCTATGCCCATGGGCAACACAGCATCAATTATAAATAAGACAAAGCCGATCCGTGCAACCTCTTCAATAATATTGGCGATAGCAGAAGGCCTTATGTTTTGTATGCCCTCAAAATATCCGCGCATTACAGCCGACGAAGAAATAATAAAGAGCGCCGGGGCAAATACAATTATAGAAATTAAGGTACGCTCGTCTTTTAAAATATTGGTGGATAAATAATCGGAAAATAATAAAATGATTCCAGAGATTATTATGCTGACTGCTATGATAAACATCAGACTTAATATAATTATCCTGTAGGTATAACGATGGTTGCTGCGGCTTGCAGACTGAGCCACTAATCTGGCAACTGTTACAGATATGCTGCCCGTGGTTATGCTTAATGCAGTCATATATACCGGCATAACCAGCTGGAAAATTCCCATACCTTCAGCACCAATTTCATTAGACAGGACTATTCTAAAAACAAATCCCAGTACTCTGCTGATAAGGTTTGCAATAGTTAAAATTAAGGCTCCCTGAATAAAACTAAGTTTTTCTCCCAAAGTTTTCCTCTCCCTTGACTCTTTGACATAATAAATACTATGGTGGGAGAAGTACAAATATACATGAAAAGGAAGCATTAACTTGCCAGGTTGTTATGGATTTTTTATTCCTAAAATCAAAATTTAGTTCATAGAAGGAATTGTAAAATATTTGTAGAAGATATATTATGTTAAAAAAAACATAACGAGGAGTGATATGATGAGAAAAAGGTTATCAGCGGCATTCATGGCAGTTCTTTTGATAATGCTGCTCACTGCCGGTTGTGGGGGTTCTCCCGCTACTACAACTACATCAGAAAACAACAACCAGGAAGTATCCCAGGCTGGTGGAAATGAGACCAAATCGGCATCGGAAAACCCGGAATTGATTTTATCAACCACTACCAGTACCCAGGATAGTGGCCTTTTAGACGTATTGATACCCATGTTTGAAAAGCAGACTGGATATAAGGTGAAGATAATCGCAGTTGGGACAGGCCAGGCCTTAAAGATGGGCGAAAACGGCGATGCCGATGTGATGCTGGTGCATGCACCAGCCTCAGAAATGGAGGTAGTAAATAAAGGTGCAGCTATGAACAGGCAGTTGGTTATGCATAATGATTTTATAATAGTAGGACCGGAAAGTGACCCGGCAGGTATAAAAGGTCTCAATGCAGGGGAAGCCTTTAAAAAGATAGCAGATACAAAATCTATATTTATTTCAAGAGGCGACGATTCAGGTACCAACAAAAAGGAACAGGATATATGGAAAGCAATCAGCATATCACCTGCAGGCGAATGGTATCAGGAGGTAGGACAGGGAATGGGGGCTACCCTTGATATTACTTCTGAGAAGCAAGGATACACGTTGACTGATAGAGCTACATATCTGGCTAAAGAAGATACTCTTTCGTTAACAATATTATCAGAAGGTAGTCCAGAGCTTCTTAATATATATCATGTCATGCAAGTAAATCCAGATTATATTGCTAAGAGTTCGCCTGATAAGGCAAAAATGATTAACGTTGAAGGATCAAAAGCTTTTGTAGATTTTATGATAAACCCTGAAACTCAGAAAGTGATTGGAGAATTTGGGAAGGATAAATATGGAGAACCATTGTTTTTCCCGGATGCAGGTAAGGATGAAAATACTCTGACCTATTAGGAGAGGAACAAAATGGAACTAATAATAAATGGTATTATACAGGGCTTTAAACTGCTTTTTAGTTTTGACTCGGAGGTTCTTTCTATTATCATGTTGACTATCAGGGTATCGGGTACTGCTACCCTGATAGCTCTTTTTATCGGTATTCCTTTGGGCGTCTTCCTTGCTGAACGAGTATCTGCTACTATAAATGCTGGTTATATAACAGGAATGATAATATTGGTAAGTCTTATCAATTTTGGTATGGGTTTGCCGCCCACTGTAGTGGGCCTTCTGGTGAGTTTGCTGCTGTGGAGAAGCGGACCACTGGGTTACCTCAGGATAATGTATACCCCATTAGCTATGATAATTGCACAAACACTTTTAGCACTGCCTATAATTACAGGATTAACTATGGCTGGTATACAGCAGATTGCCAAAAAATATAAATGGCAAATAATGGCACTTGGAGCATCCAGGGTACAGTATCTCTGGCTTATTGTAAGAGAGGCAAGGTACTCAATTATGGCCGCAGTCATGGCCGGTTTTGGCGGAGCCATATCTGAAGTGGGTGCATCAATGATGGTTGGAGGCAACATAAAAGGATATACCAGAGTCCTGACTACAGCCATAGTAATGGAAAACAGCAAAGGTAATTTTTCTCTGGCTCTTGCTTTAGGTATAATATTGCTTATGATAACCTATTTAATTGTTTTACTATTAACTTATTACCAACAGCGGAGGACCGGAAGATGACCATATTAACTGCAAAAGATATTGAATATTATGCATATGAAAGACCTATACTTGATATAACGTCTCTGGAGATAGAACATGGCAAAGTAATAAGTATAATTGGGCCTAACGGGGCTGGCAAGAGTACATTGCTTAAGGTGCTTTCACTGCTTTTGCAACCACATAAAGGCAATATTTTTTACAAGGGTACAAAAGTGACAATGTCCAATAGTCTTGGAATACGACGGAAAATGTCTGTGGTATTCCAAGAGCCCCTCCTTCTTGATGGGACAGTATATTGGAATATGGAAATTGGCTTAAAAATAAGGAGAATTAATGAGACTAAAAGGGCCAGGCGTATTGAGGATTGGCTTGAAAGGCTTAACATAACGCATTTAAAGAATCAGCACGTTTCTACTCTATCCGGAGGTGAAGCACAAAGGGTAAACCTGGCCCGGGCACTGGTTTTAGAGCCGGAGATACTTTTTCTTGATGAACCTTTTTCGTTTCTTGACCAGCCAACCAAGGAAGGACTAATTGTCGATTTATATAAGATACTCAAAGCCAATAAAGTTACCACTTTCTTTGTGACACATGATTTTAGAGAGATGTTATACCTTTCTGATTATGCATGTGTAATGCTAGATGGGAAAATAGTGCAGAAAGCCAGTCCATTGGATATATTAAATAAACCTATTGACATCCGGGTAGCTAAATTCGTTGGTATAGAAAATATATTTAATGGGAGGATATCACTGATTGAGGGAGATAAGTATTATGTGACGTTAGAGAATGGAAATGAAATTCTTGCATATGGAAACTATGGATATAAGGTAGGGGAGAAGACAAATATAATTATTAGATCTGAAAATATATCAATGGTTAAAACAGACTATGCTTCTCCCAATTTATACGAGGGTACGGTAATTGAGGTTTACCCCACAGAATATGGTTGGAAATGCAGGGTTGCTGTATGCAATGAAACATTTATAATAAATTTTAGTACAGATAATATAGATATCTACACTGGGGAAAAAATATTTATCAATATAAAACCAGAGAATGTTTTTTTAATTCCTCAAGATATGATATAATATTTGTGAAAGGTATTAGAATATCATGCAATTAATAATACATCACTAATATTTGCTAATATTAATAGGAGATAAGCAATTTTAAAATTTTTATAAGGAGGTAAATCTATTGGAAGAAAAAGTAAAAGAGGCTCTTGATATGATAAGACCATCCTTGCAGGCTGATGGTGGAGATGTAGAGTTACTAAATGTTAGCGAAGATGGTGTAGTAAGAGTGAGATTAGTTGGGGCATGTGGCGGTTGCCCATTTTCTACTTTGACTCTTCAACAGGGAATTGAGCGTTCACTTAAAGAGATGGTACCAGGGATAAAAAAAGTTATGGCGGTATAGAAAATAAAAAACAAGACGCATTGCGTCTTGTTTTTTATTACTTGATGCTTATTGCTTCCTTGCTGATATACCCTGTCAAGCCATTACTTGTAATTATCTTGTAATAATTGAGCTTATTATTGATAAGGTTATCTGCTAACTCGTTTAAATCCTGCAATAGTTTTACAGTTTCACCATCTGGGAGTTCCAGCTTCTTGACAAAATCCATTCCATCGTAGTCATACAGAATAGTGTTGTTGTTTAATGAAGCGGTACCTCGTATATACCTTTTTAATTCATTATCCAGATAATATGTGCTGACGAGTTTTCTCTCTTTTATTGTTTTAAACTCATCATCTTCTGGTATGTTTTCAGAAACATAAGTTGATTCCATATATCTTTGATTAGAAAATACAGTAATTTCAGTGTTATCCTTGTTCATACTTATAATGGCATTTTCCTTAAGTTTCATCCATTTATTATCTGAGCCATTCTCTTCCCATGCAGTATTCCAGCAAGCAGTATATGATTCAGTTCCGTTCCATAGTTCTTCAAGCCTGTTATCCTTCCATCCATATATTTCAATTATGGTAGATTTAAAAAATGCACCAAAAGATTCATCTAATGTTTCTTTAACATACATCAGCGAGTTAGTCCAATTGGGAGTGTTGATAATTTTTAATGAGTCGATGGGAACAAGGTCAGTTGTAGTATAGTATATATCATACTCAGCTTTATTGATTTCTGGTTCGAGTATAGATACAATTCCTGTATCAGGTGGCAATGATAAACCTACTATTATTTCTTCCTCCGGTCCAGATAAAATGTTTCCTTTGCATATCTGTATCTTGATGCTGGGATCATTTTTCCATTCGTTAAGATTGATGTTGTCAAGTATAATTCCTGCTATTTCGCGTAATGAATTTTTATTGCCGTTTAATGCTTTATCTACAAGATCATATGTTATGTTTTCATCAGTAAAAATTTTTAAAACCTGTAATTCATATTTGCTGTTACTGAAAATTAAAAGAAATAATCCACATAATATTAACAGCAGGACTATCAGAATTAGTATGGATTTTTTCATATATAACCCCCTGCTAAAATATATTTTCTTTCATAACAGTGTATGAATACTTGTTTAAAAATTAATATGTGTCTATAATTTAAGAGGGATAATACAAAGGGAGTTGATTGCCATGGAGATTTATCTTGATAATAGCGCTACAACCAGGGTTAGAAATGAGATAATAAACGATATTGTAATGGTAATTACAGAGAATTACGGAAATCCGTCTTCTTTGCATCACAAAGGATTTAAAGCAGAAAAAATTTTAAATTATTCCAGAGAGATGATTGCCCGGTTGCTAAAATGCAGTCCAGAAGAGATATATTTTACATCTGGTGGGACTGAATCAAACAATCTGGCTATTAGAGGATATTTAAAAGCCAACAGGCGTAAGGGTAATCATATCATAACTACAGCAATTGAACATCCTTCTGTAAGCAATACTTTCTTGGATTTGAAAAAAGATGGATATAATGTTGATATATTACCAGTCAATCCTATGGGATATGTCAATATTGATGATATAAAAAGAATAATTACAGAAGAAACTGCTTTAATCAGTATAATGATGGTCAATAATGAGATTGGAACTATAGAACCAATTAAAGAAATATCGGCTATAGCAAAGGAAAAAGGGGTAGCCCTGCACGTAGATGCTGTACAGGGTTTTGGAAAATTGGACTTTGATGTAAAAGAATATGGTATTGACATGCTGTCATTGAGTGGACATAAAATTTATGGTCTCAAAGGAAGTGGTGCATTATATGTCGGCAGAGATATAAAGATTGCTCCTATTCTTACTGGCGGTGGTCAGGAGAGGGATATCAGATCTGGCACTGAGAATATGCCTGGAATTATCGCTTTAGGAAAAGCTGCGGAGTTGTTATTTGGGAAAATAGACGAAAATGCCAGATTTATGTATGAACTTAAAAAGAAGCTTGTTGATGAACTTAAAGAACTGGATGGATGGAGTATAAATGGGCCAGGCCTAAATGAAGCAGCACCACATATTCTAAATATTTCATTCAGTGGAATACGTGGAGAAGTGTTGGTGCACTCCCTTGAAGAGTATGGCATTTACGTATCTACGGGTTCGGCCTGTTCTTCGAAACATCATTCGGAAAGTCCTGTGTTAAAAGCATTGGGATTAAAACCAAATGCTATACAGGGTGCTATTCGCATAAGTTTTTCAATATTTAATACTGAAGAAGAGGTTGTCAAAGCAGCTGAGGCTATTAAAAAAATTGTACCGGAATTACGTAAATATACCAGGAGGTAAACAGATGGATAAATTATTTATGGTAAGTTATGGAGAAATGGCCTTAAAGGGTGCAAATAAAAAATACTTTGAAGACATCCTGGCAAGAAATATCAAAAGCAAAATAAGAAATTGCAAAATAGAAAAATTATCTGGCAAATTCTTGCTGAACATAAATACTGATCTTTTAGATCAAGATATAATCAATACTTTGAGAGAAATTTTTGGAATAAGCCGAATAGCCAGGGTGTTTAAGACAGACTTAAACCTTGAGTCTATAAAAAATAAGACTAAAGAAATATTAAATAGCCTGGAATTTAAAAGTTTTAAAGTTGAAGCTAAAAGACCGAATAAAAAATTTCCATATACAAGTCCCGAAATTAATAAGATTATAGGTGAGTATATACTGCAGAACATCGACGGTATAAAGGTTGATGTTCATAACCCCGATTTGATTATTAATGTCGAAGTGCGAGATATGGCATATATATATACCCATTTTGAAAAAGGTGCTGGAGGACTGCCATACGGTACATCCGGGAAAGCAGTATCTTTACTTTCGGGAGGTATAGATAGCCCTGTGTCGTCCTGGATGATGATGAAAAGAGGAATAGAAATTATTCCAGTTCATTTTTATAGTTTTCCTTTTACCAGCGAGAGATCCAAACAGAAGGTTTTGGATATAACAAACGTTTTATCTAAATATTCATACAATGGAATGAAATTATATGTAGTGTTTTTTACAGATATACAAAAAGCAATTTATGATAATTGTCCTGATAGCTACATAATTACGATCATGAGGCGTATGATGATGAGAATAGCATCAAAGATAGTCAAAAAAGAGAAAGCCCTTGGCATAATAACAGGTGAAAATGTTGGACAGGTAGCCAGTCAGACACTGGAGAGCATTTTTGTCACAAATTCCTTAGCAGATTTTCCAGTATATAGACCGGTGATAGGAATGGATAAACAGGATATAATTAAGGTCTCAAAGGAAATAGGTACATATGAAATATCAATCAGGCCATATGAGGATTGTTGCACGGTATTTGTACCAAAGCATCCTGTTACCAAACCCAATTATGAAAAGGTCATAGAGATAGAATATGGACTTGAAATAGAAAAACTAATAGAAGAAAGTCTCTCTCGCACAGAAATTATATATGTAAAATAACAAATTAGTATTATAATGTTTATAATTATTATATTTTATTAACAACTTAAAAACGTTATTATATTATTACATATAAAAATATTTACATAAGGAGGAAAGTCATGAGCATTGTTGTAGGCAATTGTCCTTTTTGCGGAGAGGATTTAAATATCACAAAGCTAAGTTGCCTCAACTGTGGAATAGTGATTGAAGGAAAATTTGAGTTAGGTTTTTTAAACAAACTGAATTATGAACAGATTAATTTTGTAGTAGAATTTATAAGGTGCAGAGGGAATATAAAAGAAATGGAAAAACGTCTGGGCGTTTCTAATCCTACAGTGAGAAGTAAATTATATGACATTATTGATATTTTGACGGATAGGGGAACAGCAATCGGTGAGAAAATGCTTTCGAGCAATGTATAGAGGCCAAATTGCCTCTATACATTAAACCTGAAAACAACCACATCTCCATCATGCATAATATAATCCTTTCCTTCCGAACGCATCAGACCTAATTCTCGCGCTCTAGTTTGGCTGCCTGCACGTACCAGGTCTTCAAAGGATATTACTTCTGCCCGGATAAAACCTCTTTCAAAATCACTGTGAATTTTACCAGCAGCCTGGGGGGCCTTAGTATTTTTTAATATTGTCCAGGCTCTAACTTCTTTTGGCCCTGCTGTAAAGAAAGTGATATATCCGAGCATTTCATAAGCTTTTCTAATCAATTTATTTAGTCCTGGTTCCTCAATTCCTATATCATTTAAAAATGAGAGTTTTTCACTATCATCCATATCTGCTATTTCAGCTTCAATCTTAGCGCAGATTGTTATAACATCAGACCCTTCTTTTTTGGCATATTCTTTTAGTGTTTTTACATATTTATTGTCATCGGTATCCAGTATCTCGTCTTCATTTATATTTGCTACATACAATATTGGCTTATCAGTCAGCAGGTCAATTGACCTTACAAACTCTTTGTCCTGATCATCGAAATCGATTTTTCTTACAGGTTTACCTTTCTCCAACTCATATTTCATGTTCTCCAATACTTCAACCTGCCTTAAATACATCTTGTCACCAGATTTTGTCATTTTTTTTGTGCGTTCCAAACGCTTTTCAATTGTTTCAAGATCTGCAAATATTAATTCCAGGTTAATAGTTTCTACATCCCTTACTGGATCTATAGTAATGTCTACATGTATTATATTTTCATCTTCAAAACATCTGACCACGTGAATTATAGCATCTACGTTTCTTATATGAGAAAGAAATTTATTGCCCAATCCTTCACCTTTGCTTGCACCTCTTACAAGTCCTGCTATATCAACAAATTCTACAGTTGCTGGTATTACTTTTTGAGGATGTTCCATATCTTCAAGTATTTGCAGTCTATGGTCTGGTACATCAACAACTCCAACATTTGGTTCAATAGTGCAAAATGGATAATTTTCTGCCGATACGCCGACTTTAGTCAATGCATTAAAAAGAGTGCTTTTCCCAACATTTGGTAAACCAATGATTCCTGCCTGCATCTGTTTCACCTCAAAACATTTTAGTCTTTTTAGATTATATAATAATGGATAATTTATTTCAACTTAACATAAAAAAACAAGATATACACTAAAAAAGCAAAATATTTATTGAAACTCAGGTGAATAATAATTTTGAGGTGATAATATGAGAAAAAATAGATTTATATATATAATGGTTTTCCTATTAATATGCAGTTTAATAGTCGTGGGATGTCAGGCTACAAGAAGGCCAACCCCACCGAGAACTACACCGAGGACTACAAGATATACACCACCCGGAACGCCACCAGCCACTCCTACTCCTACGGTACCGTCTCCGGGAGCACCAAATAATATACCTGCAACGCCTTCATCTTTGAGTGTTAGAGCCTCTAATATTGCTAATGCTGTAAGCAGAATAAATGGTGTTGATAGAACGACGGTAGTTATAAGTGGGAATAATGCACTGGTAGGCATCAGATTAAGTCCTAACTATCCAACAAAAAATATAGATGATTTAAAAAAGAATGTAACAAGTACTGTGAAAGCAACTGATAAGGGAATAAAAAATGTTTATGTAACAACGGATGCTGGTTTGTACAATAGGATAGATAGAACAGCCCGAGATATAACAGGAGGAAAAACGTTATCAAATTATTCCAATGAAATTTCGGATATTATAAAGAGAATAGGCAAATAATCAACCCGGGATCTTCCGGGTTTTTTAATAAAAGTTATACAATTGAAATATATTATTAAGGGGGATTTGTTTGTCATATTTTAAATACGTTATTGGAAATTTCGGTATTTTTTATATTAATGCTACCATAAGCACATTCTTTTTATTTATCTTTAACTACATTGGCATACATAACCCGGCCATGCTCCTGGGAATGGGCTGGATATTAGGAGCTGTTTTACAACCACTAATCGGTATTTTTAGTGATAAATATATTAAGTTGGGAAGAAAATTCTTTATATGGATAGGAATTTCGATATGTATCATATCGTTATTATTTCTATTTAAAAAAAGAGGAAACATTATTTATGATATTTTACTCTTTTACATTGGCGTGCACATCTATCAAATACCATTGAGCGCATTTATCCCCGACCAGATTGATAAGGAAAGACTCCAGACAATATCCGGATTGTGGAATTTCTCAGGAAGTCTTGGTTCAATAATAGCACCATTATTAGGGGTGATATTATTGAACCAAGGCTACAATTACATATTTTTAGGATTATTAATCATAATGATAGTTTCTACTGCAATACCATTAGTATATATTAAAGAAAAACAGAACAAAGCATATACCAGGAGTATAAGACAATCCGTTACATCTTATTTAACAAATAAGAGTGTAAGAAATTTTTATATAGCAAAATTTTTATGGTGGACGGGACTGGGTGCTTTTCTTCCGTTTATAGTCAATAATCTTGTGGAAAAAGGTTTATCTCCTGGTAGTGCCGGGATAATATATACTTCCTTTATGGCTTTAAATTGTATTTCCTCTATAATTTTTTCGAGATTTAAAATAGGTAATATTATATTTCCATTATCTATTGCAATTATAGGTTTTAGTATTTGCGCATTGTTAATGTATATGAGTAAAATGATTAATTTTATCATCTTTTTGATTTTGGTCATGGGAATGTTATATGGTATTTTACTTGTTAGTTCATATAGTGTAATGATTGGAATGATTCCAAAAGGTGAAGGGGGGATGTATCTTGGCCTTGACAATATTTTTATCAACATCCCCCAGGCTTTATCTGCACTGCTTGTATCGACAGCAATTAATAACAATAATGAGATATTTTTACTTATTTCTTCATTATTCATGTCGCTTTCATGCATTTACATTTTACATAACTGGAATACATAATTATAAACCGAGCAGTTTTTCTATCTTTTCCCTGTTTGCAGCAAAACCTGTAATTATTTCATCATTTATTATGATGGTTGGAACAGCCATTCTTCGATATTTGTTTATTAAGTCATTCCTATGTGTGGGGTCCTGGGCATTTCTTTCTTCAAATTCGATATTGTTTTGCGAAAAAAACTTTTTCGCCTCATGGCAGTCTCCTCATGTAGGTAAAGTATAAATTATTATTTTTTTGTCCATTTTATTTATCACCTCGTCTTTATTATATACATTTTTCCGGATTTAACAAAATTATATGTTGTAAATTATAGTATTGTTGACATGTTTTATGAGATAATATAAGATATACAATCACTGCAAAGGAGGTATAAATATGTCTGTAAAAGAGATAGTAAGCATTAATGAAAATTTTACGCTTATTATCGATAAGGCTTCCCATTTTAAAACTACAACGTTCAACTTATATATAATGGAGCAACTAGGAGAAAATGTAACAAAATTTGCTTTATTGCCATTGGTTTTAAAGCATGGTTCAAAAAATCTGCCTGCACTGAAGGATATAGAAACCAGACTTGATAACATGTATGGTGCTATATTTAATATTGACGTATTCAAAAAAGGAAATATACAGATGGCAAATTATAACTTGAGTGTATTAAACGATAGATATGCAGATGGGAATTCTCTTATTGATGATGGTTTAGGATTTCTGAATGAAATTTTGTTTAATGTACTTGCTAAAAATAATAAATTTAATCAAAAATATGTGGAAATAGACAAAGAAAATCTCAAGGAAATGATTGAAGCAAGGATTAATGATAAAAGAACATATGCAGTCGAGAGGTGTATAGAGTTAATGTGTAAGGACGATCCTTATGCTTTGTACCCACTCGGCAAATTGGAAGACATAGGCAAAATTAACGAAGAAAATTTATTTGCTTACTATAATGACCTATTTAGTAGAACAAAGGCAGTACTGGTAATAACGGGTGACATAGAAACAGAAAAGATTATAGGAAAAATAAAACAAAACTTACCGATTGATATACCTTCTAAAAACGAATATTATACAGGAGATTTAATTAAAAAGATAGATGAACCTGTTTATTATAGGGAAACCAAGGACGTAGTACAGGGGAAGCTATCAATAGGCTATATAACAGCAATAGGACCGTCTTCGGAGGATTATTTCAGTCTTATCTTATTAAATTCAATATTGGGTGGTGGTCCTCAATCGAAATTATTCAATAATGTAAGGGAAAAGGAAAGTTTGGCTTATTATGCTTCCTCAAGGATAGAGCGATTTAAAGGAATACTGGAAATTTATTGTGGTATAGAGGTTGAAAACTATGAAAAGGTACTTAAAATCATTGACAAGCAGGTTGAAGACTTGAAAAGCGGTAATATTAGTGACCATGAATTTGACGCATCAAAGGCTGAGTTAATGCATATATTCAAGTCGATTTATGATAACCCTAATAGGAGAGCAGATTTTTATCTCAGTGAATTATTGGCCGGTAATAATTATGAGCCGGAAGATTATATAGACAGAATTTCTAATCTAAATAAAGAGGATGTAGTAAGAGCAGCAGAAGAATTAAATAAACATACCGTATATTTTTTAAAGAATAACTGAACAGAGGGAGTGTGATGACTATGCAATTTGAGGAAATTATTAGCGATAATCTGCTCAATGAAACGATTTACAGGAAAAAATTTAATAATGGGCTTGATGCTTATGTTATTCCTAAAAAAGGTTTTTCTAAATGTTTTGCATCATTGACGGTAAAGTATGGTTCCAATGATAGCAATTTTATTACACCTGGCTACGATAAACCTGTAATAGTTCCTGATGGAGTTGCACATTTTTTAGAGCATAAAATGTTTGAAAAAGAATATGGGAGTGTGTTTGAACAATTTGATAGACTGGGTGTGTCAGCTAATGCATATACCACTAATACTCATACGAGTTATTATTTTGTGAGTACTGACAATTATTATGAGGCGTTGGATGTCCTTTTGGAATTTGTGCAAACCCCATATTTCACTGATGAAACAGTTGAGAAAGAAAAGGGGATTATTATTCAAGAGCTGAGGATGTATAATGATGACCCTGAAAGAGAGATATTTAATAATCTTCTAAACGCAATGTATGTTGAGCATCCGGTGAAAATTGATGTTGGTGGTACAGAAGAAAGTGTAAGAAGTATTAATAAAGATATTTTATACTTATGTTTCAACACATTTTATAGACCGGACAACATGATATTCTTATCAATTGGGGATGTTGAACCCAAAATGGTATTTGATTATGTTGAAAATAGAATTATACCAAAAACAACTGGAGAAATCATACGAATATACCCGGAGGAGCCGGATGAAATAAAAAAGAATTATATGGAAAAAGCTATGAATGTATCAATTCCATTAATGTTATTAGGATTTAAAGATATTGAAAAAGAGAAAAATGATAAATCTTTATTAAATAAGCATATTGAGAATTCAATAGCATTGGAGGCTCTATTCGGAAGAAGTTCA
>JASEJQ010000041.1 GCA_030016635.1 Thermoanaerobacteraceae bacterium
ATTGAAAAAATCACCCTGAAGGTAAACAGGTATATCGATTTTTCTCATACCCGTGCAATTGTAATCAGTGAAGCTGCGGCAAAGGATAGTCTGGCCGATATACTTGTATTTTTGGAGCGTTTTGCAAACATAAACAGGCGGAGCCAAATACTAATAGCCAGGGGAAATACAGATGATATCACAAACTTAAAGACAGAAATGGAGCGCGCATCCTCATATTATATTGACTCTCTATTTGAAAATCAGAACTCACGAGGTCTGTTTGTTCATCAGGATGTATATGATTTCATCAAAATGATGCATTCTACCTCTGGAAACATGCTTATTAGTACAGTTTCATCAGAAAATAAGAATGTAGATATAGGTGGGGCAGCAGTAATAAAACATAATAAACTGGTAGGTTGGTTAAACCCTGAAGAAACTCTTGGCATAAACCTAGTTCTAAACAATGTAAACAATGTATATTTATCAAATTATGAACCTACTTTAGAATGCATGGTTACTTTTAAACTAAAAAAAAGCAAAAGCAAAATTTCACTTTCCTCCAATGGCACAATACCTTCATTAACAATAAAACTTGAAGCTTATGGGGATATAACAGAAACATCCAGATTAGTATCACTTGATGAAGATAAAATATTATCCGTAGAAGATAATATATCTTTGCTTCTGACAGAGATTATAAGCAAAAGCATTGAAAAGATGCAGTGTGACTATGAAGTGGATCTCATAAATACAAATGAGTATCTGCGAAAATTTCACCCTGAAACCTGGGACAAATATAAGAATAGATGGGATGATATTTTCCCTTTAGTAAAATTTGATATAGATTCAGAGGTTGTTATAAAAAAAATAGGAGGTATAAAATAAAAAATACTCCTGATGCCTGTTTATAGCATCAGGAGTATTTTTAGTATATTTTTGGATTGATGAGTATCCAGCCCGTATTCTTGATTGATGTATCTACATTAACTTCTACCAAAATATTGGGGAATATATCATCCCAGTTCTCCTTTGTTTGTTCCCAGAGTGTAGGATTGGTATGCTCCAGAACCTTTTCAAAACCTAGAAAATCTACCCTCTGGTCCTGTGCTTTTTTAACAATACTGGTAATGTATGTCTCAATGTTCTTGTCTACCTCCCTGTTTATCTCATCGAATATGGATGGGTTACCAGCAAAGTCAATGAATGTGGATTGCTGTTCAACGTATCCAATGGCTCTTACGCTTATCCTATATACCAATCTGTTATCTTTTACAACGGGCCTTATACTTGTCCTTGCCTGTTCAATACCCACATTTACTGTAGCACCGCCGGATGGAAGTTTGGTTACTATATCAGTGTTTTTAACCCTGCCAAGAAGCCAATTATAGGCTACAGCTTCTCCTTCATCCAGCATACCTACGAGCTTCCCATCTTTATAGGTGCTTGCCCCGGCTATCTTCAGCATCTCTTTATTTCCATCTTTATTCAATTTAATTAGCCCCATAAGAGTTGCATGTGGAAGTGCCTCCATCTTTTCTATAAATTTGTTCAATTGTATTGCATAAAACTTAAGGCTGTATCTTGAGGCATCCCTTGTTATGTGCAATATGACAAAGGCCGGCATGGTATCGTATTCAAATTTTGTCTCAAGAACATCCTTTGCTTTACCGTCTACAGTAAAAATCCAGGGTGTTAGTGTATACTTAGGGTCTCTCTCAAATAGGTTTATAAGCTCAATTATGCCATCTCTGCCCATATCCTCACCTATTAAAACCGCCTGAATATGACCCAAGAATGGTACTCGGGATGACTTTATATAGGCATCTTTCACAGCCAGCTCAATGCTTTTCCCTTTACCAGAAACGCTAAATGTCTCATTACTAAGAGAGGACCCTTCTCCTCCGCCCTTAGTCATCTTGGGCAACTGGAATGTCACCTCGTAGCCCCCGGTTTTTACATCCTTATCTATACCAAAAAGAAGTACCATGTTGTAATTCTCTATGGGCATTGAACAGCCGTAATTTAATATGTTTAATATTAAGAGAATAAATATCAAAACCCTTTTCATTGTTTTACTGCCTTCTTTCTTATCATATCTATAATAAGCAGTAGTAATGGAAGCCCAAACAGGACTATAGGATAGATAAGTGGAGTCCATATCCTCGATGGGAACACAAGGACTTCACTAATGTTTTCCGGTAACATGGCAAGAAATATAACTATAGGCGACAGTACATATGCTATTACCTTATAATCCTTAAGCCCCAGCCACTGCCTTAGTCCCTCAACAGTTATGAAGAAATAAATGCTTAATTTAATAAAAACCAGCCCAGTCCACATGGCCACCGCTATCGGCTCCAGTCTTTCCATGGATTGCGAAAGTTGGGCCTCTCTGAGCAGTATAAAGGTAGAAAATATAGTAGAGCTGACCCTCTCGTATCCCATTGCCATTATCTCTATCGCGACAACAGCGCTCAAGCATATACCAGTAATCAATATTGCCAGCTGGTTATATTTCATCAGTTTTCCTTTGTCATTCACATATGGTATTAGCATAAGGGCTATGATATCCTCAGCCAAGAATGAGCCGCTTATAAACGAACCCTTAACAGCAAGTCCAATGCTGTGAGGAATAATTGGCTTGATATTCAATGTGTCGATGTTCTTTATTGGCATAATGAATATAAGCAGTATAAATACAGCTAAAAATATCATAACAATATCACTGCAGCTTCCAATGGCTTTAAGTCCTTTTAAAACCGCATATAGAATCAGTATCATGGTCAGAATCAAAATAGCAAGCAGAGGAATATTTATAGTAACAAAGCTTTGAAACGGCATTGTAAACTCCCTTAATACTATTACAACAATACTGAAATATGTCAGTATAAATATCATCCCGACAATTTTACCTATAAATTTTCCGACTATCTCCTGGCTGTATTCCACCACTGTCTTATCTGGATACATCATACCTAATTTTATCACCACAAATCCAACTATCATCGCCTGCAGGGTTCCTATCAGGATTGAAATCCAGGCATATTGTTTACTAATGGCCGTCGTAGGAGAAGGATTTAAAAAGACTGATAGGCTTAATAGGGTATTTATCATAAGCCACATAAACCCTCTGGAGCTTAAGTACGTCATTTGCGTACCTTCTGATTTATACATTTATTTATCTTCTCCTTTCATTTTTTTATCCAGTCTTTTTTTATTCTCTGCTTTTATATAATTTGGCCTGTAAACCATCATCCAACGTGGCATCCTGAATATGGAGTCTTTGTTATCCCTGACATCAAACGGAGCCAGTGGGGTAAGATACGATATACCGAAAGACTGCAGTGAGGCCAGATGTATCAATAAAGCTATAATGCACCAGGTAAAACCAAATATCCCAAGCAATCCACTGATTATTAAAACAGGATACGGCAGAAACCTCATCATGTATGATGCTGTATATGATGGCACAGCATAGGATGCCAGCGTAGTAGCTGAAACAACTATGACAACAAAGGGGCTCACCAACCCTGCACTTACTGCAGACTGTCCCACTACCAAAGCCCCCACTATGCTGATGGTCTGTCCTATTGTACCAGGAAAATGAATACCCGCCTCCCTTAATATTTCAATCAATATCATTAAAAGTATTATCTCCGCAAAAGGTGAAAATGGTATGAAAAACCTACCACTCATTATACTTAAGGCCAATGTGGTAGGTATCATTGCCTGGTTGAATGTCACAACGGCTATATAAAATCCTGGAAGAAATATGGCAATAAACAGTGACAGAGTCCTCAAAACCCTGACTCCGCTTGATATTACACTGTTTTCATAATAGTCATCGGGCGATTGTATAAACTCCATAAAAAGAAATGGGGCTACCAGCACCACCGGGGTACCATCCACTATTATTGCTACCTTACCCTCTAACAAATTAGCGACGACCTTATCCGGTCTTTCTGTAGTCTGGATAGTTGCAAAGGGGGACAAAGGTGCATCACTTATAAATTCAGCAATATAACTGGAGTCAATAATAGCGTCTATATCTATCATGTGTAACCTTTTTTTTACCTCTTCCACAATTCTGTTGTCTGATACCCCATCAATAAAAGCCACAATGACGTTAGTCCTGCTGGATTTACCCACTGTAAGGGGCTCAAAGTGAAGGTTTGGATCCTTGATATACCTCCTTATCAATGTAACATTGGTAAGCATTGTCTCCGTAAAACCAGAATGAGGTCCTTTAGCGATGGCTTCATTTTTAGGTTCGTCAATACTGCGCTCTTTCCATCCCTTGGTTTCACACATTAGGGCCCTGTCAGAGCCGTCAATGAATACAATTGTGGAACCATTCAGTATGTAGTTTATACATTCGCTAAAATTATCTACCTCACGGACATCATTGGCTGTTATCATGAACTCTCTGGCGTATCGGCAAGCACCTACAGCGCTAAATTTTTCATCGTCAACCCCTTTTAGCATTAATGGCCTTATAATGTTAAGGTTTATTACACTTTTGTCCACCATACCGTCTAAATATGCTATTGCAGCATATAGGTCGGTTTTCCCTCCCAGTGAAAACTTTCTGGTTATGACATCAAAGTTCTCATTCAAAGCCTTTTTTACTTCTTTAATGTTATTATCAACTGATTTATCTATATTATCATTTTTTTCCGGTTTTGGTTTTTCGTGCTGATTGTTGTTTTTAAAAAATCTGTCTAAAAAAGACATATTAGAACCTCCACATAGTTTCGTCTCCATCTTATTGTTTTCAAATTCAGCGGAATTTATTATTCTGTCCTAATAAATAAAATTCTGATAAACAATACATCATAATTATTAAATTCAGGCTCAAAGTATAGCAAATTCCTTGTAAAGTGTGGTAAAATAAATAGAGGAAGGAGGATTCGTATGCCAGCTTATGTTTATTATCCAATGCTTTTATTTTCTAAGGTGCCTTCTTTTATAAGAACACCAATCATAAAACTGATACTGGAGTTCTACCTGAGAAGGTATATCAAGCTTGAGGTTTATAATAAAGAGATACTGGAAGAAGTAAAGGGAAAACCGGCGTTATATATATGTAATCATCTGAGCAACATGGATGCCATTTTGCTGAATAAGGTACTCAAGAAAAATAAGGTGGCTTTCGTTGCTGGAGTTAAACTGACGAGAAACATTATAACCTACCAGGTAATGCAGACCGTTAGGACAATAAAAATAACCCCTAATACAGCAGATATAGGTGCTATAAAGGCAGCTATAGACTATTTGAAAAAGGGCGGTTCTATACTTGTATTTCCCGAGGGAACACGGAGCAGGGTGAGATCTATGATAGAGGCAAAACCTGGGTTCGCACTGATTGCCAGTAAGGCAAATGTACCAGTAGTGCCGATAGGAATTGAAGGGGTAGATGAGATATTCCCTATAAATGATAATGACATTGGAAAGGAATTTTTTAAGAAAAGAGGTACAGCAAAGATAACCATAGGAAAACCTTTTTATATAGAAAAGCAGGATGACAATGAGGATAGAGACCAGTGGCTTAAGAGAATTACCGACGATGCCATGTACAGGATTGCCGCACTGGTCTCCCCACGTTATCGCGGTGTGTATAGCAAAAAGGATATCAATTAGAATAAAGAAGTTTACCATCAGGAGTCACGACAAAACTCCTGATTTTTTTCAGCTTCGAGTTCATTTCTAACTCATCTTTCAAATTATTATTTAAAGAAGGATACTCTGTATATATTACACTTATTATCCAGGCTTTCTTGTTATTAAAGTCTGCATATACGTTGTATACCGGCAGGTAAGGTTCAACGTGCATTTTATTTGAGACAACCTTAAGGGAGTCCCCCATATCCAGTCCTTCTTCCTTAGCTTTTTTAGTTATTGCCTCCTCACACTCTTTCCTTACCTCAGGTACAGTGTCAGATATATTATATATGTTAAAGAACTCCGAGATTTCATCGGGAGGATTTATCTTGATATTATCTACATCCTGCTTAGTATAATTGAGTATATCAAATTTTACAATTGGTGGGTTGGTCTTTAGTTTCTGAATTCCACCTGTTTTGAGTTCAGTAAAGTATTTTTCAAGGGCCTCGGATTTAAAGGCATTGTCTTTTGTTCCCCGGAGTAAAAAAGTATTGGGAGATATCCTTTCTATAATTACTTCTTCTGTATTAATATCACTCATTATCATTTTCATATCATAGTCTTCACTGACTATTTTTGCTGAGTTTTTTGCATCCCTGTTTATTATATTTGCAATGGTTGATATTCTTTCCCTGTCTGTTATTTTTTCCAGAAGCACGCTGTATGGGTAGCTTAGACCAACTGTAATACTTTGTATATCTTTGGGATCTATAACCTGTTGAAAGCCACACGATGATAGAAATACGCTCAACAGAATTATGGTAAAAATTATCTTTTTCATACTGATTCACCCGCCCTTATTTTTTGTGCTTCAATATAGTCTTTCTCATTATTTATGTTGAAAAAGCAATATTTGTTACATATATTATCATTATATCCAATATATAGAGTTTCAACCTTCTTAAAGAGTGTAGATATTTTTTTTGTCCATCTTTCATCATACTGTCAATTTTATCTATACAGTCTTTTGAATATATTGCACAGAGTGGCTCTAAAAATTCTCCATTTTTTGGTACAACTATATCGTATCCTTCAGTCATTTTTTGCATGTATCTTATCAGGCGGATATCTATAAATGGCATGTCCACTGCAGTTATAAAGTTATATCGGTCATTAGAGGCACCCAACCCGGCGAGTATGCCGCTCAGAGGTCCTTGACCATTATAGATATCTGATACATATTTAACATTATATGAATATACCGTAGAGGAAACCACGATGACCTCATCAAATATTTCTCTTAAAATATTGATACTGTTGCCGAGAAGGTCTGTATCTCCCCATTGGAGAAGGGCTTTATCCTTCCCCATCCTGGAGGCAGCTCCACCAGCCAGTATAATCCCTGCCATTATGGTATCCTCTCCATAATCTTTTCATTGTATTTGTTTGATAAAAACCAGGTGAAAAGAAAGGCAAGGATCAGACGTGGTATCAGCAGAAGAAGTACATTAGCACCCAATCTTGCCAGTATTATAGTATCTTCTACCACTGAATGGCATATCACAAGAAAGGTGCAGACAAGGAAAAAGTCTTTACGGCTCATAAGGCCTTCTTTGGAACACTGGATTATTACCCCTGCACTGTAGGACAACCCGAAGACCATACCCATAATAAGAGGAAAGGCAGATTGTTGTGACATGCCCATCCTTTTCACCAATGGTGCAAATATACCAGATACCTTGTCCATGAGCTTTGTGTCCTTCAGTATCTCCATGACAATCATCAGCGGGATTACAATCTCGGCAATCTTCAAGACCTGCATAATGCCGCCATAAACCCCATTATAAAGTGCTTGAATCATTTCTAAAGCCCCCTACATTATAACGTTAAGTATTATCCCCATAAATGCTGCAAAAACAATCCTCATAAGAACTATGGATATAATGGGTGCACCAACCTTCTTTGTGACTGCCGTCTCATTGATGAGGCTGTGGCATATAGCAACCATGGTGCCAAGAATAGTAACCTCTTTTACGGAAAGAGTCAGGGCGGTCATTGCCCCTATAGCAGCATAGACGTTTACAAAGGCACCAAGGACAAGGGCTATGGATGCCTCCCCAGGAAGTCCAAAAATCTTGAGTACGGGCGTAAGCAGCTCTGAAATGTACGGGAAAAGTGGTGTATATTTCAATATTGTAACTATAACATACACAGGAAATATGATTTCTGCCAGTTCCCAGGTTGTCTTAAGCCCATTGGCAAAACCCCTCCTGATTGTATCTGAAGTCAATTTACATCCTCCTTATGTTGACCTTGACATCATAAATAGCGGCCTGGCCTCCCAGGTCTGCTGTGGCAATCGGTGTAAGTTTGTTTATACCATACTGCCCTTCATATATCATAACAACGTCAGATGGCACTGTATCTGTCGGCCTTGCCAGGCCACTTATCTCGCCATAGGGAGATGATACAATTATTTTATCCCCTGCTTTTAGCCCCAACCTCTTTGCTTCGCCCACGTTTATATATACAGATGGTAAACCATATATATCCAGATAACCCTGAGAATGTAGGGAATCTTTAGGATGGGGTGTAATAAGATAATAGGAATAGCCTTTTTCATCCCATTCGCCTTTATAAACCTCAGGATTTAAAAACTCAAATTTACCGCTTTCTGTCATAAAACTATCCTGCCATGGTATATCAGGTGAACCTGGTGGCTCTATATACCCATGCTTAATTTTATCCAGAGTAATGCCATATTCCTCCAAAGGCTTTAATGCAATCTTAAGCCATTCTTCAGAGGTAAGGTGTGGAAACCCTTCTATGCCCATCCTCTCAGCTATGTCAGCAAATATTTCCCATTCCGGCCTGGCCTCGCCTATCCTGTCTATCACCTTTTCAGCATAATTGAGATAGGTACGGCTCATGGTGGTGTATATGATATCTTCTTCCTCAAGAAAGCTGGTTACCGGCAGCACCATGTCCGATGCCCTGCATGTGTCTGTCATAAAAACATCCAGTGTAACCTTAAAGTCTATCCCATTCATAGCCTTTACAAGCCTGTTGGTGTCCGGTACCTGTCTTAATGGATTAGCTTTAGTAACAAACAGTGCTTTAATAGGAGGATCAGCCTCCTCCAGAAAAACTGCCATCTCACCTCTTAAAAACTCTCTCTTATTTGCAGCCCGGCCGTTAGCATAAAACTCATCCTCGCCTACAAACCTGCTCATAAGGCGGTGGGAATAATTGACACCCCCGCCCTCTACGCCTATATTGCCAAGTACAGCCCAGAGTGCATCAATGGCTCTCACCGCATAACCGCCGTTTATATGCCTCTGCATCCCGTATCCGATATAACAGGTGGAAGGTCTATGCCCTAT
This sequence comes from Thermoanaerobacteraceae bacterium, assembly GCA_030016635.1. Lineage (GTDB taxonomy): Bacteria > Bacillota > Thermoanaerobacteria > Thermoanaerobacterales > UBA4877 > JASEJQ01. Next base: position 8,973 of record JASEJQ010000041.1, read on the forward strand.
CAGCATATTTGCAAGCTCGTTTAACTCAGCATTGCTAAGACCTGTGTCATTTAAAACTTTTTCTGTATTATACCGTTCCAGTCCCTCCACGAATGCATCATAACCCCGCGTATGAGTACCAATAAAATCCTTATCTTCTTTTCCTCTCTCTATGGCCATCCTGGATAAACCCAGAGCTAATGAAGCATCGCTTCCCGGCCGTATGGAATAATAATAGTCAGCCAGCTTTGCACTCGCCGTTCTAAGTGGGTCTATCAAAACAACCTTAGCCACGGCTTTTCTGGCCTTTTCAATATAAGGTACTAGATGAATATTAGTGAATACAGGATTCCTTCCCCACAGTACGATCAACCTGGAGTTTAGCATATCCTCCGGCTTGTGAGACAAAGGGATGCCAAAATCCAGTGTCTGCGCTCTGTTTCCTGCCCCCCAGCAAAGACTCCCTGAGCATTCCGAAACCCCACCATAAAGATTAAAAAATCTATTGTCGAGATTTCTTAATAGTCCACCACTACCGCTCTCATAATAGTGGGCAACACTCAAGGTAGAATAATTCCTTTTAATATAATCAAGCTTTTCCACTATGATATCATAGGCCTCATCCCAGGTTATCCTCTTAAACTCACCGTTTCTCTTTAAAAGTGGATACTGCAGGCGATAGGGCCCATATATCTTATTGGCCAGGCCTCTGCCCTTGGAACATATAAACCCCCCGGTAAACGGATGATTTTTGTCTCCATCTATCCTCTTTACTATCCCATTTTCTACACTAACCTTAAAACTACAGCCATCAAAACAGTCCAGAGGGCATGCACTCCTGTAAATATCACTCATATACTCACCCATATAAATATTTGATTACACTGTAAGAAAGTATTTTAGCCGGCAGTGAAGGCCTTGACCCTGATCGTTCGGTAAGCCGCTCTAAAGCTCACTCCTTCGCTTGGCAGGGTACGCCTCTATTCGGCGTCCTTGCCTCAGGTCGGCTCATCTGGCGTCCATGCCGGATGCACTGTCTACACTTGCCACTTATTAAGAGTATCATAGACTCTCTTTAAGGTTGCATTTGATGCTCACTATCATTCTTTATTGGGTTCTTACACCACAATCGTATTCTAACATACCTGTTATTAATTATAGCATTATAATCATAATAGAAAAAGCCCGAAAATTGATAAAAAAATAACAGAGCCTTAAACTTTAAGGGCTCTGTTATCCATATTATAAAACGGTCTGGTAACTCTATTCAGTATTCCATTGAGATAGGCAATTATAACACCATAATTGACTATAGGTACACCTGCATCCACCGCTCTGGATATCCTGTAGAGCATCTCCCTCCTGTTTATCATACACGCTCCACAGTGAATAATAAGTTTGTACCTCTTGAGGTTATAATCATTCGGCATATCCCGACCGGCAAGGTAGTCATAGTGCAGTTCGCCGCCGACATGCCTGTTTAACCATTTTGGTATCTTTACCCTCCCGATGTCATCACCTATAGGATGATGTGTACATGTCTCCATTATGAGTATACTATCTCCAGGTCTCAAACTATCTATGGCCTTAGTACCATCAATCATGGTATCTAAGTCCCCTTTATACCTTGCAAAAAGTATCGAAAAGGACGTAAGGGGTATATCAGACGGGGTATCCTTGGCCACCTGACGAAATACCTGTGAGTCCGTTATCACCAGTGCTGGTTTTTTCTTAAGGTTTTTTAAAACATTTAGATATTCATCCTCTTTTGTAACCACTGCATATGCATCGTGGTCTAAAACATCCCTAATTGTCTGTACCTGCGGTAGTATAAGTCTGCCCTTTGGGGCCTCTAAGTCTACAGGAACAACCAGCACTACCGTATCACGTGGAGATACTATATCACCCAATATGGTCTCCTCGCACCAGTCTGCAGGAGCATTTTCCACAATGACCCTCTTTAATTCATTTATTCCTTCCCTTGTCTTAGAGCTCACAGTCACAAAGGGTATATCCGAGTCCACTTTTACCTCCCTATCAATCAGGTCTGACTTGTTGAATACAAGCACAGCAGGTATTTTTTTCTCCCTTACCATATTCAGTAGCCTGTGCTCATATATACTGACACCCTCTGTAGCATCCACCACCAGCAAAACCATATCGCTCTGGTTCAACACCTGCATCGACCTTTTTACCCTGAGCTCTCCCAACTTCCCCTCATCATCTATCCCTGCGGTATCTATCAGCTCTATAGGACCTAAGGGTAGAAGTTCCATCGCCTTATAGACTGGGTCTGTAGTTGTCCCAGGGGCATCTGACACAAGGGCTATATTCTGGCCCGTAAGAGCATTTATAAGGCTGGATTTGCCGGCGTTTCTCTTGCCAAATATGGCTATATTGAGCCTCGAACCCCTTGGTGTGCTGTTCATCTCAACACCTCCTAAAAATATAGATCCCTCTGACCATTTTCTATTAATCTAAGCCTCTCCTCAGTCATCTTACGTACCTTTGGGCTCTTTATCTGATTCAAATGCTCTCTTATGGTCTCCTCACCGATAGCCCTTGTCTCCTCCGATGCATAGTCCATGAGATATTCCTTAAAGGTCAGTATAGCATTGGGCTGACAACAGTTCTGTATGTTGCCCGTTTTAGCCAGCTTCATAAACCTGTCCCCTGTCCTGAATTTACGGTAACAGGCTGTACAGTAGCTGGGTAGGTACCCCTGTCTGCATAAATTTCTCAAGACCTCATCAGGTGTCCTGTTGTCCTCTACCTCAAACTGGGCTGTGTCCTGGTCAGACTCCTTATACTCATACTCCTTCTTGTAACCACCGACCCCGGTACACGAACCGGCACTTATCTGAGAAATCCCCACAGACATAACGTCTTCTCTGAATCCCGGATGCTCCCTTGTTGTAAGTATCATTCCTGTATAGGGTACAGCCAGCCTTATTATGGCCACCAGCTTTTTAAACTCCTTATCAGGCACCAGATATGGATACTCGTCAATATTCACTCCTGCAGCTGGCCTTATACGTGGTACAGATATGGTGTGAGGCCCAACACTAAGTATCCTGTCAAGGTACATAGCATTGTATATAAGCCCCATCACCTCATATTTATAATCATAAAGCCCAAACAAAACTCCAAGACCCACATCATCTATGCCTCCCTCCATTGCCCTTATATGGGCTGTGGTATGGTAATCATAATCATGCTTAGGACCGGTTGGATGCATATAGGCATAGGTTGGCCTATGATATGTCTCCTGAAAGAGTATATAAGTCCCTATCTTAGCGGCCTTTAGTTTTTTATAGTTCTCCACAGTTGTTGCAGCAATATTAACATTAACCCTCCTGATGTTACCATTTTCATTTTGAACCCTATATATGGTGGATATGCAGTCTAAAATATATTCGATAGGGCAGTTTACAGGGTCTTCACCGGCCTCTAAGGCCAATCGCTTATGTCCCAGGCTCTCAAGTACCCTGACCTCATCCTCCAGTTCCTCCATAGTGAGCTTTTTCCTTGTTATGCTGTTCCTATGCCCATATCCACAATATTGGCAGTTATTCACGCAATAATTGCTTAAATATAGAGGTGCAAAAAGGACTATCCTCTTGCCGTATATCTTTTCCTTTATCTCCCTTGCAGCCTCATAAATACAGTTAAGCAGGTCATCATCCTCCACATGAAGCAGTGCCGCAACCTCAACGGGCTCTAAACCCCTTGCCTCCTTTGCCCTGTCAATAACCTTTAATATATCTGCTTTGGTAAACCTTTCCCCCTTATTAAGATCCTCATTTATTCTCTCATCATCTATAAAGTCGGCCTTCATTTCATTATACATCTTTCCTTTCCCCCTCTTAATGATTTAGGACTTTCCCCATAGCCTGACGAAACTCTCCTGCCTATGGATTCTATAATCCCCTCTATGCAGTGCCTGCAGGCCTCCGGTCTTTCGCCAGTACAAATCTTGCTTGGGTATATCTCGTAGAACCTTCTGTACTTCATGGTCGTCACATTGGGCATTACCACATTGGCACCTGCCGTAAGCCCTTTCTGTCGGCCGTAGCTGTCCAGACTTCCCAGTGCTGTGGTAGCAGGGAGATTTGCCAGTGGGTTTATTAATCTTGTCACAGCCAATACCTTAAGTGTATCTTCTACCATACCCGATGAAAAGTTTCTGAGGGGTGTATGAGGATTGGATATAAAGGGGCCTATGCCTATCATGTCAGCATCTATCTCCCTAAAAAAAAGAATGTCGTCGGCCAGCTCCTCCACCGTCTGCCAGGGCAGCCCCACCATATTGCCCGTCCCCAGCTCATAACCCAGTGTCTTTAAATCTTTCTGACATCTAATGCGGTTCTCATACCTCATATCAGGATGTAGTTTCCTGTATAGCTCCGGGCTTGATGTCTCCTGTTTTATAAGATACCTGTCTGCTCCAGCCTCTTTCAGCAGTCTGTAATCCTCAAAGCCCCTTTCGCCTATGGATAAGGTTATGGCAACATCAGCCCTATCCTTAATATCCCTCACTACCTGGCAGAGGATTTCTGTGGTATAAAAACTATCCTCACCGGACTGAAGAACAATAGTCCTGTACCCAATCCTCTCTGCATTTACAGCTATATCTATGATCTCCTCTGGCATCAACCTGTAGCGCGTAAGATTTTTGTTATCTCTTCTAAGGCCACAGTATAGACAGTTTCTCTCACAGTAGTTGGAAAACTCAATTATCCCCCTCAGGTGTACCTCATCTCCAAATACCTCTTTCCTTATGACATCTGCTGTATGAAAAAGTACATCCTTTTCATCATCCTCTGGTTTTAATAGGAATATAACCTCTTCTCTGGTAAACTCCCCATCATTTATGGCCTTCTTTAACAAATCATTATACTCAGCCCTCAAAACAATCCACCCCTTAAAACTGTTTTTCAAAAACAAGGCTGGTTAAAACTTAGATGTTCTTATTACTTCTACTTTGTTATGGCTGTCTTTACATGGACTCCCGGGAGATTTCCAAGCTTACCTGTAAGTGCACCTATCTTGTCGGTTGTACCATCAATTATCAAAGAAATAACAGATATACCTCTTTCTCTGTATGGTATTCCCATCCTGCCCACTATAATATCCGCATGAGAACTCAAAATGTCATTTAATTGACGAGCTATGGGCTCTCTATTGTCCACAACTATCCCTATAACTCCGATTCTCGTATCCATGATATCCCTCCAAAATAATAATAGCCTATCCAAAGGATAGGCCAATTTCCCTGCTTTTGACTTACCCCCCAGGACTCAGGTAACCCCTCATCTTCAGGTTTTACGCAGTAACTTCAGGTTCAGGTTTCCCCTTACCATCAGTATTTGATTTGATATTAACATAACAATATTAAAAAGTCAATAGGATTCACCCTAAGACCCAAAGAAATAACATACATGTCAAAGAAACATCCCTGCTATTGATAAATATATTATTATAATTATCTAATATGCATGTCCACCTTATCGCATTTGTTATCTTATATGAATTTATACTTCTGTCCCAGAAGTATGTAGAAATTTTCATAAGGTTTATTAGTGATCACTTATCTCATCTATCAATTTTTCAAATTCCATATAATCAAGAGACTGTTCCCCATCAGAAAGTGCCTTTTCTGGATTAGGGTGCACCTCTACCATGATGCCATCCGCCCCACATGCTATAGCTGCCTTTGACATAGGCAAAATCATACTTCTCTTACCCGTACCATGACTGGGATCAACTATAACCGGATAGGGTGAAAGTTCATGTACAGCTGGAACTGCAGACAGATCCAGGGTGTTCCTTGTGTACGTTTCAAATGTCCTTATACCCCTCTCGCAGAGGATTATATCCTCATTGCCTCCCTTTGCAATATACTCAGCAGCCAGAAGCCATTCCTCTATTGTAGCTGACATACCCCTTTTTAAAAACACAGGCTTATCCTGCCTTCCAATCTCCTTCAAGAGTGAGTAATTTGCCATATTCCTTGAGCCAATCTGAAGCACATCACATACCTCATATACCCTTTCTATATCCCGTGGGTCCATGACCTCACTGACCACATATATATCATAAAGACTTTTAGCTGTTTTAATTATCCTAAGCCCGTCATCCCCCAGTCCTTGAAAGGAATATGGAGATGTCCTGGGTTTATAAGCCCCACCACGTATAAGCCTTATCCCTCTGCTATATAAAAATTTCACCTCGTCTATAAATGCTTGCTCTCCCTCAATAGAACAGGGTCCAGCAATTATGACGGGTCTTTTGCCTATCTCAATATCTCCAACATTCACTATTTTCTTATCCATTGTCCACTGCTCCCATTTTAAGCTTCGGTATAATTATATCATAAATCTATTGTTAATAATTTTTGAGTTCAGCAAAATTTATGTTAAAATACAATTGATAATCATTCAGGAGGTATTAAACATATAATGGAAAAGAATTTAATTAAACCCGGGACACTACTTTATCCTCTGCCCGCAGTTATGATAAGCTGCGGAGATATAAATGGAATATATAATATTATCACAGTTGCATGGGCTGGAACCGTATGTTCCAAACCACCCATGATTTCCATATCCATAAGAAAGGAAAGATACTCCTATCAGTTAATAAAGAACACAATGGATTTTGCGGTAAACATACCTGACAAAAATCTCCTGTATGCTTTAGATTTCTGCGGCAATGTGACAGGTAAATCCCATGATAAATTCAAAGAAGCCGGACTTACTATGGAAAAGGGAGATAAGATAAAGGCTCCGTTGATTGCCGAATGCCCCATAAACATAGAGTGCAAGGTAAGAAACATCATCCCCCTTGGCACTCATGACATGTTCATAGGTGAGGTTGTCTCAGCCAGGGCAAGACAGGAACTGATGAAATCCAGTTCAATAGATTATGACGTATCCAGTATGATAGGATATATAAAAAATGGCTATTATACTATTGGAGATAAACTTGCTTCCCAGGGTTTTAGCTTGAAAAAATTATGAGAATAATCCCGCTATATATGTCATGGACATTTATCTACCTATTAGCCAAATACATAAGCATGGGAGGTGCAACACCTCTCACAATCTTATAAATCAAGGAAGAGGATAAGTAAAGTAAATGTCCATTATAATCATAATGCTTGCTATCTGTTCTGGGTTGGCATTATTTCTTATCAGATAAGTATACATAGCTTGAATCAGTTCAGCTTTCGTATGATATCCATTTATTAATTGCATATATGAGGGATTTATACCATTGTTATGCATACAATTAAAACTTCGTAATGGCTCGTATGGCATTATTATATTGCCTTTCAAAACTGTAGGAGTAATTAAGCCATAAATCCAGCTACATAGCCTATCCTTTGACATATGCCCCTGGAAATATAATGGGCATGGTGGATTATAGAAAAATATTGGTGGCACACCGCTGTTGACTTCGTTAACCGATGCCCCTTCTCTCTCCCGGCCAGGCCTATTTTCTTTACCTGATGGGGCTGTCGTATCCACATTTATTTTATCGCTGCTTATAATAATGTCGGCTATGTCATCATTATCCACTGATACAGCTTTGCTTTCGCTTTTATTTATCCCTATCTGCCCCTTGCCCTCCCCAATTATATAAAAATATATACGTATGTCACCCTCTACCTTACCATCTATTTTCCCTAAGAATGTATATGAAAACTTAACGGCGCCTGTCTCATACTTTTCCTGCAATATAGTATATGGTTTATCCGTAACGAGTTCCGTCCTATATGGTCTTAAAATACTTCCTGGATATTCAATATTTAACTGGGCTCCATATGGCATATTACTAAAGTGTATTTCATATATAAATTCCTCATCATCTGCAGCACAGGCTGAATCAAACGAAACAGCGGAAAATATTACGAGCAACAGGAATATAGCGCTTATTTTCTTATTCTGAAACATATCCAAAATTATCCTTTATAATATCCATGTCCATCTCATCTACAATGCCATCTCCGTTAATATCCGCTTTCTCATCATTTGTGCCGTATGAGGCCCCAACTATAACTGCATCATAAATATTAACGGTGTCATCCTTATACAGATTGCCGCCTTTCATCTCACCTAAATCCACCTCAATTATGCCGCCGCTCATGTCGAATGTCCTTATGATGTCAAAATACTTATTATGCGTTGCGGTGAGCGTATACCGGCCTGCCCTCAAATTCTCCATCTTGAAAAAGCCATCTTTATTTACATGCAACAAAGTTTCTTCACCATCAGGACTTGTCAAGGTAACCATAACAGTAGAATAGTCTGATCTTCCCTGCAATTTTACAGTCCCTTCTATTGTCCCGGTTTGATCTTCCAACACTGTGATATTGAGTCCTGATTCAACATCGGGTTTTACAGCCCAATCAGCCTGTGCAGGTGAAAGTGCTGCTCGGCAATAGTCCCCATCTAATTCAATCCCCGTCTCTCCCGGGTTTAAAGCCTTAAAGTATAACCTTAAAACTGGAGTATCATCATTTATGGCCAGGCCATTTCCCTCGCCAAGAAGAGTAAAAGCATACTTAATGTTGCTATCATTTACTGCATTTTCTACAATCTCACAATTATATCCTTGGAGTAAATCCTGAGTACCTATAGAGGTTATACTATTGCCATCCTTATCTACAGGTTGTAATATATCCCCATCAAACCTTATACCCAGCTGCAGACCAAAAAGTCCATTCATTTCATCCATTTTAACATCCACTTCTAATATATCACTCATATTCACTGAGGTATTAGATGCTGTCAGGTACATTAAGGCACTCCCATTCTTTTCCTCAATATTAAACTCCGCTATACCTTTAGTTGGCTCATTTTTTGTTCTTCTTAAAAAGGAGGAATTTTCATATGGCTCACTTATCCTGTAGAACCCGTAATTTATGCTTGAAAAATGTATCCCTTCAAAACCTTGTAGTTCATCTTCATTTCCCCAAGCAATGGTTTCAACAGCCTGGCCATCATTGGCCAATTCCACAACTCCCACATTACCCAAATTCTTTATAACTTCCCCCATAGTTGTAGATGTCATATTGTCAAACACCATCACACTATGAGCAGGCATTACACCATTAAGTCTTTCAGTAGCAGTTTTAGTGCCAATACTAATAGTAGTCAACGTATATGTACTTAAATCCACATCCCTGTCACTCACGTTAACCAGTTCAATGAAATTATCCGTGGAATATAGATATTTCCTGTAAATCTCGCTTATTACTATGTCAGGTCCCGCCGCTGCCTTAGCCGGTGTACTAATCAAAAACACCGATACAAGTATAAATAAAGTACATGAAAATAAATAAAACCTTTTCAAGTCAATAACTCCCTTCAAAGTATATTTCTTATATAATTCTACATGAATGCTGTTTTCACCTCTATATATTACAAAATGTAACAAAAAAATAGATGCAACAAATTTGATGTATTGTTTTGAGAATTCTTAAGAGTTGTCTAAACGTACATCTCAAAATGACACTGGCTTATATATAAAAAAACTACTGATATTTTAAATCAGCAGTTTTTAATGATCTTTTATATTTTTACTGCCACCCTTGCAGCCTCTTCTATGGCTTCTACTGCTTTCCTGGCCTTTACAGCATCGCCAATTACATATACCTCAGGTACTTTGCCCTTTATTTTTTCTTCCAGTGGGTTATATGCCTTGGCACCCATGGCCAGGACTACCGTATCAAACCCTGTGAGCCTTTCTTCTTTTCCGTCTTTCTCATATACCACCCCGTCATTAAGGAACTCCTTTACTGTGGCATTGGTGACAGCTTTGACACTGTATTTATTTAGTCTCTCCATGAGGAAGTATTTAACTGCCGCCTGTTCATCCCTTGCTATTTCCGGCAGCATCTCTACTATTGTAACATTATGATAGTGCTCGCCTAAGAAGTCTGCTGTCTCAACACCCACCATACCACCACCGACTATGAGGACATTCATGCCAGCTTCTTTCTTTCCTTCCAGTACATCAACTGCTTTGACAAACTTAGGATTGTCTATACCCTTGATATTAGGTGCCAGAGGCACTCCACCTGTGGCCAGTATAACAACATTAGGATTCTCTTTCATTATAAGATCCTCTGTTACCTCTACCCCTGTTTTATATTCTACTCCGTACTTCTTGCCCATTGTTATATAGTACCTCAAAGCCTTCAGTATATCCTGCTTAGTTGGTGGTATAGCACCTATCCTGTACTGCCCGCCAAGTACATTTTCTTTCTCATACAGGGTAACCTTGTGGCCCCTTTTAGCAGCTATCCATGCTGCTTCAAGTCCACCAGGTCCTCCGCCAACTATCATGACCTTCTTCGACTTTTCTGCCTTTTCTATCTTGAGTTCCCCTTCTCTGCCGGTAAATGGGTTTACAAGACAGGATATCTTTAATTGGTTAGGGTCAAACAGGTAGCCAACGCAGGCCTGCATGCAGCCTATACATGGTGATATCTCTTCTGTCAAGCCAGCAGCAACCTTATTTGGGAGTTCAGGGTCAGCTAAAGATTCTCGACCAAGAGATACCATGTCGGCCTTGCCGTCTTCTAATATATCCTCAGCCATTAGAGGGTCATTAATTCTACCAACTGTTATGACCGGTATATCAACCACTTTTTTAATTTCTTCTGCGGCATAAACATTGTATCCAGGTGCTACGGCCGACGGTGCAATAAGCCATGGCATACTCCCATATACAGCTGTGGATACATGAAGGGCATCTACACCGGCCTTTTCCATTACCCTTGCTACCATCCTTGACTCATCAATTGTCCTTCCGCCAGGTACCCTCTCGTCACCGCTAAACCTGAAAATAATTGGATAGCTGCTGTCGACTTTCCTCCTTATATTCTTTATAATCTCCACAGGGAATCTCATCCTGCCTATAAAGTCTCCACCAAACTCATCTATCCTCTTATTAGAGTATGGAGACATAAACTGGGCTATAAGATAGCCATGTGCTCCATGTACCTCCACGGCATCAAACCCAGCATCCCTTGCCCTTCTTGCAGCGTCACCGAATTTTTCAATGAGGTCATAGACCTCCTCTGTCGTAAGTTCCTTTGGCATTTCCCTGTCTACAGGACATGGAATTGGTGATGGTGCTACTGGCTGAGCACCAATAACCTCATGGGTCGTCTGTCTTCCTGCATGATGAAGCTGCACTGCTATCTTTGCCCCATACTTATGCACTTCATCTACAAGCTGTTTCCATCCAGGTATAAACTTATCATCCCATATACCTGGCTGTAACGGTATAGCCTTGCCCAGAGGGTCTATTGCGGTAACCTCCACTATCAAGAGGCCATATCCACCTTTAGCCCTGACAACCCAGTAGTCAATAAGCTGCTGAGATACACTTCCATCAGGATTGGCAAAGTTTGTCCCCATCGGTGGTACCACAAAGCGATTTCTTACCTCCATTGTGCCTATCTTTATTGGCGACAGTAATACAGGGTATTCCATAAAACAGGCCTCCTTTAATTTAATATTATTATATATTCTATGTTTTTTTGTATAATTCATGCACCGTTGAGGCTTTTTTGATAAATTTTTATCCAATATTCGCCTCCTTACTTCAGATTTATTATTGAGTAATTACTGCTAAATACTTATTCATTGTGTAAAAAATTTATACCTTTGGTATAATTATTAAAAGTTTAGGTTCACTATTGTATATTTATTGCTGTTATATTAACAACAATATAACCCCTTATAGAAGACTGCTCTTGCAGTCTTCTATAGTGCAAGCATGGCCGGGTTCTCCATCAGCTGCTTTAAGTCAAACAGGAACTTTGCAGCCGTGGCCCCGTCTGTCAGCCTATGGTCAAAGGTTACGTTAAGACTTTCATTATGTAAAGAAATGTGATTCCAAATGTGGAAATTTCCTGTTTTGGTGTTATATTTCTTTACATAATAATCCGGATGTGTTATTCATGAATCAAATAACATTACAAGGAGGGTTTGATTTATGATAACCGATTTTAAAACATTGATTTCTTTATGCGAAGACGAGTTGAACAGTCGGGAGTATGCTGCTGTACACCACGGTAGAATCAAAGCAGAATGGGAAAATCTTAATAATTGGATGAAGTTGCACAATTACACGGATTTTTCCGAATCCATTGGGTTTCAGTATTGTGATGAAACTCTGGGAACCCATA
>JASEJQ010000042.1 GCA_030016635.1 Thermoanaerobacteraceae bacterium
TCCCGCTTCATCAGCGGCGAGTATTATATTATCATGTTTATGGATTGGTGTAAAGCTCGTATAAAATGAATATATGTCGATTATTGTTGTTTAGAGTTGTATAGAACGAAACTTCTTCTTTTTGCTTCAGTATGCTAAACAATATAAAAAAAGGAGTGGGCTTTGAACCCACCCTTACTTCATTTGATTATTTTTAACGGTGTTCAGCAGCTTGTCTGATTTGTTTTCTATAGACTGGGCAATCTTTGTGGCAGATTTGGCTGCATTCTGATTTTGATTGTTAGTCAATATATTTTGCTGGGCACCTTGAGTTGGGGCCTGGCCGCTATTCAGGTTGTTGTTCTGGTTGATATAATTTAACCTGTTGTTGAGCATGTCAACATGCCTCTGCATATCCTGCTGCATCTGCTGGAACATCTGCTTGGCCATGGGGTCTTCTGTAGAACTGGCAAACATAGCATAAGTGCCCAATGCTCCTTGAGCTGAAGCCTTTGCCTTTTCCAGATCACTTTTAACAGTCATCTATAAACCCCTCCATATTTTTATTTTTGCCCCGTATTATATTATTTTCATTTTCAGTTTTAAAAAACGCGGAATATAAAACCAAATAAAAATAGCTGTGGCAATTACCACAGCTATTTACTAAAAGGCTTATATCTCACCGCAGCGTGCTAGTATTTCTTCCCAGCGCTTGTCAACCTGCTTCTGGAATTCTTCAATCAGATGCTCATTGCCAGGCTGGAACATATGCTTGAATCTGCCTTGCTTCTTCAGGTATTCCTCAACTGGCAATTTTTTCCTTGGCTTATAGGTAAGTTTCCACTTGCCTTCTACAACCTCAAACATAGGCCATACGCATGTGTCAACAGCCAGCCTTGTTATCTCCATATCCTCGGCTGTCTCAGTCCTCCATCCTCTGGGACATATGGCAAGAACATTGAGCACGGCTGGTCCATCAACGTTGATGGCCTTCTCAGCCTTCTCATAAAGGTCTTTCCAATGTGCTGGTGTAGACTGGGCCACATATGGTATATTATGGGCTACCGCTATATCAGCAAGCTCTTTCCTTAGCTGTGACTTACCAGGTATCACATCACCTGCAGGGCTTGTGGTTGTGTCAGCATACAGAGGTGTAGCAGAAGACCTCTGAATACCTGTGTTCATATATGCACCATTGTCATAACATACATATACAAAGTCATGTCCGCGCTCTAAAGCACCGGAAAGTGACTGTAGCCCTATATCATAGGTACCACCATCTCCGCCAAAAGCGATGAATTTAAACTTCTCATTTATCTTGCCTCTTCTTTTCAGTACTTTATATGCAGCCTCAACACCACTTATGGTAGCACCAGCGTTTTCAAAAGCACTGTGGATGTATGAGGTTCTCCATGCAGAATATGGATAGACCGTTGTTGAAACCTCCAGACAACCTGTGGCATTGGCCACAACCACATGAGTATCCTCAGGTACTGCGCTCAAAACCCTTCTTACTGTAACGGGGGCGCCACAACCGGCACAGAGCCTGTGGCCGCCACTAAGAAGCTCGGGCTTTTTGGCTATATCTCTTAAAGTTGCCATACTTCTTCACCACCCTTTTCTCTTACACCAAGATATTTTTTAACCTCATATACTTTGCCAGTCTTTACAATATCCATAAGGTCATTATAAACCATTTCTATATCCTTTGTACCCACATCTCTGCCACCAAGGCCATATATATAGTTAACGATCTTTATATCCTTATTGTCAAACATTATATTCCTGATATCTGTAAACAGCGGCCCATATGCTCCAAAGCTGTCTGCCTTATCCATAACAGCTACAGCTTTTACGTTCTTCAATGCATCAAATATCTCTTTACCTGGAATCGGCCTGAATGTCCTTGGCTTCAACAATCCAGCTTTTATACCTTGAGACCTCAGGTCGTCAACAACAACCTTGGCCGTACCAGCAGTAGAATTCAATACCACTACGGCTATATCAGCATCATCAAGGGCATATTTTTCGAAATGACTGTATTTCCTTCCGGTTAGCTTCTCATATTCTTCAGCAATCTCTAAAATAACCTGTTTTGCGTTGTCCATTGCATCCTGTTCCTGCCTCTTATGCTCAAAGTAATATGACTGCAGGTCCAATGGACCCATTGCAATAGGATGGTCAGCATTTAGAAGGAAGTCATCCGGATTGTACTCTCCTATAAATTTCTTTACCTCTTCATCCTCCAGAACCTCAAGGGTCTCCAGTGCATGGCTGGTGATAAAGCCATCCATACATACCATAACAGGCAGACTTACCCTTGGATCTTCAGCAATCCTGATCGCCTGTATGATGTTATCATAGGCTTCCTGGGCACTCTCAGAATAAAGCTGTATCCAACCAGAATCCCTCGCACCCATAGAATCACTATGGTCATTGTGGATATTGATAGGGCCAGAAAGAGCCCTGTTTGCAACTGTCATAACTATAGGCAGCCTCATGGAGGCGGCTATATAGAGCATCTCCCACATTAAGGCCAGGCCCTGTGAAGATGTGGCAGTCATAGTCCTGGCTCCCGCTGCCGAAGCACCTATGCAGGCACTCATAGCGCTGTGCTCTGATTCAACTGCAACAAACTCAGAGTTTACCTCACCATTAGCCACAAATTGTGAAAAATACTGTGGTATTTCAGTCGAAGGTGTAATAGGATATGCAGCAACCACGTCAGGATCGATTTGCTTCATAGCAAAAGCTGCTGCTTCGTTACCTGATAATGAAACTCTCTTTGCCATTTAACTCCCTCCCTACTCTATAACCATTTGTATGGCACTTGCCCTATCAGGGCATTCTACGGCACAAATTCCGCAGCCTTTGCAGTGATCATAATCTATACCAACAACCTTGCCGTCCTCCACTATAATTGCCGACTCAGGGCAATAAGCCCAGCAGAACAGGCACTGTATACATTTATCCGCATAATACTCCGGCTTTTTTACTCTCCAATCGCCGGTCTTAAACTCCCGAGCATTTCCAGCCTCGTAGATAATACCAGCCTTGGGCAGTTCCTTCCATGATGCATCCTGCCCTGTCTTATAAACCTTCTCGCTCATAGGCCTTTCACCTCCTGCATCGCCCTCTTCAGGGCACGCATATTTCCATCAACTACCTGAAGTTTATGAGCAAACTTCTTCCTGAAATTGCCTTCCATATTTTCAACAAACTTCTGCTCATCAAGTATACCGGTCACCTTAACTACTGCTGCAAGCATCGGAGTATTGGGGAAGTTGCCACCTATCTCGTCTAAGGCTATCTGGGAAGCATCAATGGTATAAACCTTTCCCTTAAAGCCGGTCTTTTCCTTTACATATTCAGGGTCTTTTGGTGTATTTACCAGCAGAATGCCATCTTCCTTTAAACCTGAAGTAACATCAACTATACCTATTAGTGTTGGATCTATAACCACCTCAACGTCAGGTTCATAAATATTTGAATGGATTCTTATGGGTTCATTACTGATCCTTGTATAGGCTGTAACCGGGGCCCCCATCCTTTCTGGACCATACTCCGGAAATGCCTGCATATACGCCCCAATCTCAAATGCTGCCTGAGCAAGCAAAAGAGAGGCTGTCTTTGCACCCTGTCCGCCTCTGCCATGCCAACGAATTTCCAGCATTTTAGCTGCTGTAGTAGTACTCAAATTGTATTCCTCCTTCCAATAATTGAAATATGCGGACTGTTATACTACAGTTTTGAGAATTAAACTGTATTATATAGCATCATATTTCATATATAACAGCTCAACGAAATGTTGAAAATATTAGTCATAACATGTATAACAGTATCCATATATACTGTAACAGATGTAAAGCATTGTGTCAATTGCAAAAAAAAAGAAGTAAGATTTCTAATATTATATTCTAAGCAAATAACTATAATAGGTGCTGCAACAGCAAAAGCAATATTATACCCGGCACTCCAAGAAACCCTACTATAAGAGCCGAAATAGGGTTCAATGGTATATGAAGACCGAAGTACCCGCCAATAAAGTTGAGTATTATAAGAATTATGCCGCCAATTATACCGTTATATAACAGCCTCCATACTATCTTTATAGGCACCAGAAGCACCCAGCCTAAAAGATACAGCAGGATAAGGCCTACGGCATACGCTATTATTATATTGATTCCAATACCATCCACAATAAAACACCCCCTCTTACAATTATATATGGGTGTCCATAAATTTATTCTGCTTTTATGAGACCCTCTTTTTTGGCCAGTTTCAAGAGATATGCATATTTTTTCCTTGCAGCCTCTCTATAATATATAGCATGGTCAATAAGGTCCGGGTCAGAAACGGATTCAAAATAATTTTCCGCATACTGCATCTCTTCCTTGGCCCGCTCTATAGCCACCATAAGTCCCGTCGCATCTCCACTCCCGCTGTCCTGCATGGACTCCCCTGTGAAAATTCTATTGGCCCTACTCAAAATATCATTGAAGTAATTAATGTTAAGGTTAATCACAAAAATCCCCCCAGGAAAAATATTCTATGTTATATTTTCCCCAGGATAAAATTGTTTTATACTACTCTTTTTAAAAGTTCTACTGAAAATTCGTCTATCTCTTTATTGTTGACCATTTCGTCCATTATGCTGAGAGCTTGTTCATAAGACATAGCTTCCCTGTAGGGTCTTTCCTCTGTAAGTGCTACGAATACATCACATACTGCAATGAGTCTGTCGATGCTATCCAGTTCAAAAGCGGTCAACTGCCTTGGATATCCTGTTCCATTTAACCTTTCGTGATGATTAGCAGCCCAATGTATAATGTCGCCCAGATCCTCTATTTCATTCAAAATCGCTCTGGTATAATACGCATGGGATTTTATTATCAAAAATTCTTCCCTTGTTAATTTGCCATTTTTTTCAAGTATGCTGTTGGGTATGGCTAACTTGCCCAGATCATGCAGATAAGCTGCCACTACGCCCATTTCTCTTTTTGATTCGTCCATATCCAGTTCTGACAGCATTCTATATGCAAGTTCTGCTATAGATTGGGTATGCCTTAACGTGAAGCGGCTCTTGTTATCTATAACCATCCCAAACGCTCGTGATATATCAATAAGCCCATTAATATCAAGGTCAACAGGTTCTACTGGTTCCATCCTTGCAAGGATTCCCTTTATATTAAAAAAGGCATAGTTGAGCCAAAACTCATCTGGTTTTACGGCCGATTTAAAAGCCTCAACTGCATATGGTGAAAACATCTTTTCGCTATTATCCACTACCCAGTCTACAAGCTGATCGGCCTGATAAATGTAGTTTATATTCCTATTATATCTTATGTCAAACTGGTCTGCCAGGTGTATTATCTGAGCAGTTAAAGGTATCATATCCTTGCGGACTTCAAATGGTCCTGTACCATCCCAGTTCTCATGGGAATACAGTATTGCATTTGGGATTTCATCACCATTTAGCGGCATAATCTTTGCTATATCATATCCTATCTCTACATGTCTTTTTACGTAATCCACATCCCCCGAAAGGTCGATTTTGCCCTCGCTGGCACCAACATCATGGAGAAGCGCAGAGAAATATACATCCTTTCTGTAGTCCTGACTCAACTTTAATTTGTCTGCTATGCAGAGCGATATGTATGCTACCCTTCTTGCATGTTCAAACATTTTCTCTTCCGCAAGATCCAGTGCCAATGAAAACGACGAGAGAATATCGTTTAAGAGTAACCTCATTTTTCCACCCCCATATCTATCCAGTGCTATTATATCACAAATAAAAAAATGCTCATACAAACATGAGCATTTAAATTTCTCTCCTACCGTTTAAGGCTGAACCCAGTGTTACCTCATCGGCATACTCTAACTCTCCACCCATGGGTATGCCGTGTGCTATTCTGGTAACCTTTACACCCAACGGCTTTAACAGTTTTGCAATATACATGGTAGTGGCTTCACCTTCTACATCGGGGTTTACAGCTAAGATTACCTCTTTTATATCTTCATTGATTCTCGACAATAGCTCCTTTATCCTGATATCTTCGGGACCCACACCATCTAATGGGGATATGGTACCATGAAGTACATGATAAAGTCCCCTGTATTCTCTCGTTTTTTCCATGGCGACAACATCCCTTGGATCCTCTACCACACATATAGCGGACCTATCCCTCGATGTGTCTGAGCATATCTCACACAAATCCCTTTCAGTGATATTAAAGCAAATTGGGCAATAATGTATTTTCCACTTTGCTTCTTTTATGGCATTAGAAAGAGATTCCACATCTTCATCCTTCATGTCAATTATATAAAAGGCCAATCTTTGAGCAGTCTTGGGTCCTATCCCTGGAAGTTTTGATAGTTCCTCTATCAGCCTGGCCATTGGTGGTGTATAGTAGTTCATTCGTATACCTCCAGTTTACAAAAGACCAGATATGTCAATTCCTCCGGTGACCCTGCTCATCTTTTCCTTCATGGCATCCTCTGATCTTTGAAGCGCTTCATTTACTGCTGCCAGTACAAGGTCCTGAAGCATCTCAACATCTTCCGGGTCAACAACCTCAGGCGAGATGTTTATCTCCATTATCTGCTTTTTCCCGTTGGATACCACCTTGACGGCGCCACCGCCGGATGTGGCTTCTATCTTCATTTCATCCAGTTCTTTCTGGACCTTCTCCATCTCCTGCTGCATCTTCTGAAACTGCTTCATCATGTTATTCATGTTAAAATTCCCTGGAAATTTTGCCATTTACAATTCTCCTTTCAATATTCTCTGATATTAACTTATGCTTATTCCTTCATTATTTTGATATCCATACCATCAAATACTTCAAAAACCCTTGCCATGAATTCATCCTCTTTTTCATTTTCCCCCTCTATTATACACTCCATCTTTACGTTTAAGCCAGTAATTTCTTTTATAATGTTTTCTACTATCTCACTATTCTCTGGTTTTTCCATCTCTTCTCTGAAAAAGGAGCCGTCGCTTTTGTAAGATATTTTAAGGGTGCTGCCGTCAAAGCCCACTGGTGTGCCCTCCGTAAGATATGCAAAAAGCACCATTGACTTCTGTTTTGCAGAGGAAAGTATATTGGGCCAGGCCGATTTTAATTTATCAAATCCTCTATCGGGTTCAGCCTTAGCCAGGCTTGCCTTCTGACCTTTTATATCATTTCCCTTATCTCTGTTTTCCGGCACTTTATCCTTTTTCACAGGACGATTTATGTCTTTATTTTGTGTCCCCGATAAAGCATGTTCTGTGGTCCTCTGTATAATTGAATTATCCTCTTTCGGTGCAGCATCCTCAGCCAACTCAGCTCCCAGACAGAGTTTAATAAGCGAGGTTTCCAACACAATTAAAGGCTGGGTGGCATATCTCAAAGAGTGCTCTGTCTCTGTAAGGGCATCGATTATCCTTATTATCTCCCTTATATCCATCATAGAGGACAGCATATTTAATGATTTGTACTCACTTTCAGGTAAATCCAGCATCTCTTTGGGGCCATTAACTGTTTTTATGAACAAAAGATCACGTAAAATTCCGATGAGGTCTCTTGTAAATTGAGCGGGGTCTTTGCCATTCATATACTCCTGATCTACGATGCCCACACAGCGTGAGGCATCTCTTTCATTAAGGGCTTTGATTATTTCCGCCAGCGAATCCTCAGCAGTTATACCCAGTACCTCAAGTACATCATTCCTGGCTATTGTACTGCCGCAAAACGCTATACACTCATCCAGTATGGAGAGGGCATCCCTTAAAGCACCTTCCGCTTTTCTGGCTATAAGCAAAGCAGCTTCCGGCTGCAGCGTTATATTGACTTCTTTAGAGATATCCATTAGTCTATCTACAATACGGTTAGCCGGTATTCTCTTAAAGTCATACCTCTGGCAGCGTGATGATAT
The DNA here is from genome assembly GCA_030016635.1 of Thermoanaerobacteraceae bacterium. Taxonomy (GTDB): domain Bacteria; phylum Bacillota; class Thermoanaerobacteria; order Thermoanaerobacterales; family UBA4877; genus JASEJQ01. The sequence continues at coordinate 7,900 of JASEJQ010000042.1, forward strand.
GGTGACCGGTACTTTCTGCGGGTCGGTAGTAGCAAGGATAAATATAATATATGCCGGGGGTTCTTCCAATGTCTTTAACAGCGCATTAAATGCACCCTGAGACAGCATATGGACCTCATCAATAATATATACCCTGTATTTGCCGACAGAAGGCGGGTACTTCACATCCTCCCTGAGCTCCCTGATGTTATTTACTCCATTGTTGGAAGCTGCATCTATCTCGATTATATCCGTACTATCCCCATTGGCTATGGCCAGGCAATTTTTGCAATGATTGCATGGGTTGCCATCAATGGGTTCAAGGCAATTCACGGCTTTAGCAAAAATTTTTGCCATGCTGGTCTTGCCTGTACCCCTTGAGCCAGTAAAAAGATAGGCATGGGAAACCATATTATTTTTTATCTGATTCTTTAAGGATGTCACTATGGCCTCCTGGCCGACCACCTCATCGAAATCTGATGGCCTAAATCTCCTGTATAGTGCCGTATACATTCTATCCACCACTCTATCTTATGTATTTTAGGTCTATTTCTGATACCGGCTTTTTTATGCCAAACATGCAGGCTGGGACCTTGGTCTGCCAGTACCTGAAATCATCATGGCCTGATATAACGTCGATAAAATAGGAGAATATTGCTGGAAAAGTTTTAAGGGTTATCATAACAAAGGGTAAAAAATGATAGCAGAACATAGAAAGCTCATAAGCCGATCGTATTTCCGGCCTTATTTCATTATTGATTCTATCTGTGTATCTTTGCAGTTTCTCATTACCATTAAACCAGCTGGATATCACCTCAGAGGCTATCCTTGCTGACTCTATGGCATAGTATATGCCCTCACCCGTAAAGGGGTCGGCCAGTCCGGCTGCATCACCAACAAGAAGCACATTCCCATTATTATATTTTCTCGATTTACCGTCGGGAAAAGCCAGCGGGTGACCGTATAAATAAACCTCATCACTGCTTTTTATACCTTCTTTATCCAGCATATCGTATAGGTTTTTCTTAATATCCATTACCCTGTGTCTGAACGTTCCCACTCCTATAGAAAGTGAATCCTCTTTGGGGAAATTCCACCCGTATCCACCTTTTATTATCCCAAAGTCTATATGAACCTTGCCTTTTAATCTATTCATATCCTTATTTAATGGTCCTATTTCTGCCTCCATGGCTGTACCGGTATGTACCTTTCTAAAACCGGCTTTCCTGCCTACTGTGCTGTTGATCCCATCAGCTCCTACCAGTACCCTGCACTTATATGTATCCATATCAGTCTCAACATTAATATAACCCTCATTAAGGTTAAAATCAAGAAACTTCTCTTTTATGTGAAACGTTGCGCCATTATTTATTGCGTTCTCTACCAGCAGATCATCAAATCTCATTCTATCCGCCTGATATATAATGGGGGAATGAGATATCAACTCTACTCCTATTTTGTGATTCAAAGTAAGTATGAGACTATAGGTTATGTCTTCAATGACACTGGAAATATCCGTATCCATTATTTCGTAACATCTTTTTGTAATTCCGCCGCCACATGGCTTAAAACGAGGCCATTCCTGCTTTTCTAAAAGCATTACCTTAAGCCCAATAGATGACAGTTTCCCGGCAAGTGTCGAACCGGCTGGCCCTGCGCCCACAACTATTACATCAAACATATAAACCACCGTCTATCTTTGTACATTAAAAAAGACCCATTCTACAGGTCTTTAATTAAAAGGCCGCACACCCACCTTCGACATACTATTATACACGGCACCAGTGCAGCCAGCTCTGATCAGGTAACCCTGCGGCACACGGAAGTGTTTACTTACCGTTGCTTCCTCCCGGACCTGGCGGGGTTCGTAAATTCCCGTTGCACAGGACCCAGTCTTCTTCGCCGCTTACACCGACCAGACTGTACAATAGTATGCCTCAGCGTAGGACTTCAACCCTGCTATAGCGGATTGCAGGTTACAGGGCACCGCTACCTCCCCGTCTAGTGCGGCCAGGCCATTTATCAATTTTTTAGACAACAATTATTATAGTCCCTTTGAGAAGAAAAATCAATACTCCATTTTCTTCAATATGGCATTGAGAAGATACCCTTACTGATTATATCTTCTATCTCAGCAGGTGGAAGCGGCTTACTAAAGAAATAACCCTGCCCATGATCGCAATGATGATTTTTAAGAAATAAAAGCTGATCCTCCGTCTCTATCCCTTCAGCAGTAACGCGAAGCTTTAGCTTATGTGAAAGGCAAATAATAGTCTTAGCGATTTCCCTATCGGTATTGTTGCTTATGATATCCCTCATGAACGTCTGATCTATCTTTACAAAATTTACAGGTAGCAGCTTTAAATAATTAAGTGATGAATAACCTGTACCAAAATCATCCAAGGCCACCCTTATCCCCATATCCTTAAGTTCCTTTATCACATCAATGGCATAGTCTAAATCCCTCAATGCGGTACTCTCGGTTATCTCCAGAACCAAATATCTCCTATCTATCCCTGTCTCCTTAGTAATGCTTTCTATCATCTCTACCAAATCTCTCTGCTGAAATTGCCGGGCGGATATGTTCACAGATATTGATATAGGCCTGTAACCTTTATCAAGCCACTCCACATTTTGCCTGCATGCCTCCCGAAGTACCCACTCGCCAATGGGTACTATGAGCCCTGTCTCCTCAGCAAAAGGTATAAAGTCTTTTGGAGAAATAATTCCTTGATCCGGGTCTATCCAGCGTATAAGGGCTTCCAATCCTATTAATTGTCCATTCACAAGGTTAATCTGAGGCTGATAATAAAGGCAGAACTGATTATTTTCAACAGCATGTCTGAGCCTTAATGCCATATCCATTTTTTTATTTATATTTTCCCGCATTCCCGGCGAAAAGAATTGATAGCAATCCTTCCCATTTACTTTAGCAGAATAAACAGCCAGAACCGCATTTTTAAGAAGCGTAAAGATGTCCTCGCCATCATTAGGATAAATGGTTGCACCTACACTTACTGTTATATAAAACTCTGCACCTCTGATAATCCATGGTTTATGAAATGCCTTTAGTATCTGCTCAATTTTATTGGAAATATCCTCAAGGTTATCAAGTTGATTGAGTATAATCCCGAACTCATCCCCACCAAGGTGAGCAGCAGTGCCCACATTTGTAAGTAGATTATTCAGCGTCGATCCTACCTCTCTCAAAAGTTCGTCCCCTACATCATGGCCCATAGAGTCATTAACATTTTTAAACTCATCTAAGTCGAGATACAAAATGGCAAGTTTTTGATTTCGCAACTTAGCTAATTTGATTGCTTCCTTTAGTATTTCATCGAACATTATCCTGTTGGGTAGACCGGTAAGACTATCAAAATATGTCAGCTCAAATATTTTATCCTCTGATTCCTTGCGGTCAGTTATATCCAGGTGAGAACCGGCCATCCTCACCGGTATCCCATTTTCATCTAAAATGGCTTTCCCTCTGCTCAATATCCATTTATATGTACCATCTTTTGCCCTGAGTCTATACTCTGTCTCATAATACAGTGTAAGGCCTTTTAAATGCCTATCGATTTCACCCATTACCCTATCCACATCATCAGGATGCAATAGGCTTTTCCACACATCAAACCTGTCCTCCAGCTCTTCTTCTTCATAGCCCAGCAGCCTTTTTGTCCTGCTAAACAGATAAATGCTGCCATTTTTTATATCCCAGTCCCAGATACAGTCGTTAGCGCCATCTACCGCAAGTCTGTATCTCTCTTCTATCTCCCTTAGGGTTTCCTCGCTCTTCTCCAGAGTATCATACTGCTGCTCCAGTTCCTCTTCAGTGGCTGCAAGTTCCTCATATGTGGCCTCCAGTTCCTGATAATTCTTAAAGATTTCCTCAACAGCATCTTCATATATCATCTCGTCTCTACGGACAAGTCCATAAATCATAAAGCCAGAGATAAGGACGTAAAACCATCCCTTAATAGTCTCCAGTGTCGCGAGCATATATGTATCTGCAACCATGTTCAACAAAATCCTGTCTGAGAAAATAATCCACAAAGAACCAATAACAAGATATATCATGGTTATCCTCATGGCAAGTTTGCGTGGTTTAAAGTTCATCCCTGTACCATAATTTCTTTCTGGAACGTGCATACAAATCACCTTTAAAAAATAATTGGTAAAGATAGGATAGATCGGATTATCAAATGACAGTAGTGTGAAGCTATTAAGCTAAAAGTTGTATCACAAATAACAATATTTATTATTATATACATTATATTACTGCATAAACATTAATTCAATGGTCTGGCCAGATTAATTTAAATTAATTTTGCTACAAGTTGAAAAATATCAGAAAATTAAAAAAGGCTCCATCTCATTCGATGAAACCTTTATACACTACTATGTATGGCGGAGAGAGAGGGATTTGAACCCTCGGTACCCTTTTTTGAGGGTACACGCGATTTCCAGTCGCGCGCCTTCGACCACTCAGCCATCTCTCCATGTATATGGTCTACCCTATAAATATATATTAAATTAAGTCATGGCGGAGAGGGTGGGATTCGAACCCACGAAACGGTTCCCCGTTTACTCGATTTCGAGTCGAGCGCCTTCGGCCAGCTCAGCCACCTCTCCAGGCTATCGCTTCCTGTTAAAGAAATCTTTTAATATTCTCTGGCACTCGTCCTCCAGAATACCTGTAATTACCTCGGGTGTTTTTCCCAATCTCCTATCCTCAATGATATTGTATATAGAGCCGCAAAAGCCCATCCTGGGGTCCTGAGCCCCTATTACCACCATATCCATACGTGACAGAAGAATTGCACCTGCACACATAGGACATGGCTCTAATGTCACATAGATAGTACAGCCATCAAGACGCCATTTTTTCAGATTGAAGTTAGCATCCCTGATAGCGAGAATCTCTGCATGGGCAGTGGCATCATTCAGTGTCTCTCTCATGTTGTATCCTCTGCCAACCACTTTATCACCCATAACAATTACAGCACCTACAGGTACATCGCCATCATTCAGTGCTTTTTCTGCTTCCTTTAAAGCCTCATGCATAAAAAAATCGTGAATCATGTTCACCTTAATAAATGGTGCGCCCGAGACGACTCGAACGTCCGACACACGGTTTAGGAAACCGTTGCTCTATCCTGCTGAGCTACGGGCGCATATATATTTTTAAGTACGTCTAATATTATAATGGCTTGAATTGGATTTGTCAACATCCAATTAGAATATTCGAGGGATAGGTTCTCCTTAATTATAAAAATCAATAATATCGCTTCTTTATTGACTTTCATTTTTTAAAATACCATAATTAATATAGAAAACAATAAGGGGCTCCCTGATAGGTTCATTGACCTTGCAAAAACAATGGGAGAAGATATAAAAAGCCCTCATGTTGAGAGCTTCCCTGTAACTGCTGTAAAGGTAAGTCCACCCAGAAGTATTAATCCTGCAATGCCCACCACTGAGTAGAGGTATCTCACCATATTAGAAAAGCCGAGCTGACTGCATACGATGGCGACAATAATTGTTATAACCAGGTAGGTTACATATTGCGGCCCCTTAGTATCTGTAAATCGGGCTACAAAGCCGTAAAGGCCGCCCAGTGCAGTAGAATATATCTCCGATATGAGTATCAAGCTGTACACGATTGTAAATACTGGCGATATCCTGCTGGTGACATAAAGCATTGGTATCTCATAATTTGAAACTGATGGCATATTAAGGAGGAGCGTCATCTGAATTATAATAGCACTTACACCAAGGCTAATACCTCCCCAAAGTGCGCCATTAAATAATCTATTTCTATTTGGCACCTCCTTACCCAAAGGCGCCAGAATAGCTACTGCCATTACCAGGTTGTATGATGCATAAACTATACCTGAAAGCCAAGGGTTTTGTATAATGGGTTCTGTGCTAAGCGCCATACTGCGCACCAGTGAGCTGCCTGGATTAGTAAGGAGTGTATATCCCCCGGTGAAAAAGACACCCAGGATAAGCACAGGTACCACCGCACTAATGGCATTTATTATCCCAGCTATTCCTGTTAACGCAGTAACAAGAGTTATGGCAGCCATAAAAATATTGCCCAGTATCGGAGGCAGTCCAAACTGTTCTTTAAATATGGCACCCGTACCAGCAAGCATAGCTGTCAGTGCGATAAATAGAAAAAATGTTATAACCCAGTCCACTACCCTGCCAAAATATGGCCCTGCGGAGTACATAATTACCTTGTAATGGGAATCGGCCTTTAGTTTTTGCCCAAGGGCAAGTGTAATATAGCCATATATTATAAATATGATAGTGGCTATGGCCAGGCCGATATAACCTCGAGTACCATGGTACCCGAAATACTGCAGCACCTCCTGGCCCGAAGCAAAACCTGCCCCGACCACAGTACCTATGTACGTAGCAGCAATATTAAATATTGATAGTTCCCGTTTCACTCAATTCACCACCAAATTCTATTTTTATTATTTTATCCCCTCCCTTCTATTTTTATATATTTTCAGCATAAAAATAACCCATGAACCTCATGGGTATAAATTAAATTACACTCTTCATTTGGAAACTCTATGAGGCCAATTATAATCTCAGTATCCGTAGTGGCCCCTGTTTCTGAAGCTTTCGTCACTACCAGGTTAGGTTTTAATCCTATACTTATATTTTTATCCAGATCGGAGAATGGATTGGTCCTTGTAAGAAGGTCTTTTATCATTTTCGTTCCATCGTTTCCATAGATTACATATATATTGTTATCCAATTTTAGTCCCCCCCAGAACCCTTATAATCAATATTATAGCATAATATAAAACTTCATAAAAAAGACCCCTGAAATTCAGGGGTAAGGATCTAAGCTCTAATCTCCCGTCTCAAGAAGATGGTGTAGGTTATGCCAAATATTATGAGCGTACCAGCCACCAGTCCTGTAATGTGTGGCCATATCAAAAGCAGGCTCTGTCCCAAGGGCAGCGGGCCAGGCACAGCCCCATAGATCTGCTCTAAAAGTATCGGCCCAAGGGTACGAACCCCCGGTGAGAGCATGGCAACAACAGCCTCGTCGTAGAGCGTGGATGGAGATATTCTGGAGAGATTCTGCTGTAAAGTAATATTCCTGAGCTGGCCAATGATATCGTCCTGCCCCCTTATAGGATATATAAGGTCTGCCACAGGACCCGACAGCAATGGCACAAATATGGTAAAGAGCAGCCATACGGCAATGCCTGCCAGGGCTGATGTGGCCGCCTGCTTGAATAGCAGTGAAAATAGTACAGACAAGCCTAGCCAGAAGGCCATATATACCACGCTTATTAAAAGATAGATTATGAGACGTAAAATCTCTTCTCCTGTGGGTGGCAGGCCGGTAAGCAATATGCCCATTCCTCCCACAAGTCCACCAAGGGCAAAGGTCATCATTCCAAGGACAGCCAGGCCTGCCAGAAACTTGCCGTTTATCACATCGTCTCTGTATATGGGCTGAGCCAGCAGCCTACTAATCGTGCCCCTATTCTCCTCCCCGTTTATAGCGTCAAATCCAATGGATAGACCAACCAGTGGACCCAGGAAAGAAAGGAAAGATGTAAAGGGAGGCAAAGAGCCGCCAGACGTCGTAAAAAGCCTCAAAAATACAAACTCATTACCCATTTCCTCCACAGTGTCACGTATGCTGGAGGCCGCCACATAGAAAGAAGCCACTCCGGTGACCAGTATAAGAAAGAAGAGGATTAAAAACCTTATGCTGGAAAGCTGATCTGAGAGCTCCTTTATAAAAACTTTATAGAAACCGCCACTGGAGCCCCTCTTTGTGCCCTTATCGAAGCTAGTTACTGTAACTTCTTTTTGTTTTATCATATGGTCACCCCCTCCTCTCCAAAATACTGCCTGTATATGTCATCCAGTGTATATCCTCTAACCCTGAAGTGATATATGATGTAGCCCCTTTCTATAAGCTCCCTATTTATTTTTACTGCAATCTCATCACTTTGCACATCAGCAACCAACATAGCCCCTTGTGTGTATACATCTTTTACACCATCAATAGACCTTATTATTTCCATTGCAGCAACATCAAACGGCTTCATAATAAGTTCCACTGCACATTCTTTTTCACCCGAAATATTTTCTGCCAGGTCAGTTATCTTCCCGCAAACCATAAGTTTACCTTTTACAAATATACCAACCCTGTCGCATATCTCCTGCATCTGATAGAGGAGATGAGAAGAAATGAGTATTGTCTTACCCTCCTCTTTACTTAGTTTTACAATCAGCTCCAATAGCTCTTTTACCCCTTCAGGGTCAATACCCAGGGTCGGTTCGTCCAGGATGAGTATTTTCGGATCCTTTATGAGCACATCAGCTACACCAAGCCTTTGCCTCATACCCCTGGAGTATCCCCTGACCTTACAATCAGATGCTTCCTTTAATCCCACTCTACTTAAAAGCTCATCTGCTCTTCTCTCAGCCTCTTTCATTGGAATCTGATTTAAACTGGCAGTATAGAGCAGGTTCTCCCTTCCTGTCATATAGTCATAAAATCCAATACTATCGGGCATATATCCTGCTACCCTCTTCACCTGTAAAGGTTCCCTTGTGGGGTCATAACCCATTACACTGATTGATCCTGACGTGGGTTCAGTAAGACCCATCAGCATCAGTATGGTAGTGGTCTTTCCTGCGCCATTGGGCCCGAGTAGACCAAATATTTCCCCTTCATAAATGGTAAGGTTCAGTTTGTCTACGGCAGTGATACTGCCATAGATCCTGATAAGGTCATGTGTCTCAATAACAATATTCCTGCCCATAACTACCTCCGGCCATATTTTCTAAAGGCCCATGACACCCACCCTATTACTATAACCACAATTGCTGCCCCCACAAGGCCCCACAAGGTAGAGGTATGCACAGTAGTCCGTAACTCTATACTTTCCGAGGTTTCCCTTGTTCTGGCTGTGATGCTGACCATATAGTCACCAGCAATAGCTCTTCCATCTGGCGTAATATAGGCAGTGATCTGTCTCTCCTCTCCTGCAGGAAGGACATCAATACTATCCGGTTCAAAGGTTACCGACCAGTTCTGAGGGGCACTGGAGGAAAAGGTAATACCCTGAAGGTCTGCACTCCCCTCATTTTTTAATACCAGGTTCGCAGAGCCTCTACGCCCGGCCGTCACATCGGCATTGAGCCTTTCATTTGGGGTTGTTAAATTAAGACGATAGGTACCAGTTATGATGACCTCAAGGTTAGCTTTAGCCACATCCTGCCCTGACACAGCAGCCACTGTAATATTATATTTCCCTGCTGTCACATTATCTGGAGGGTCTACAGATATATCCAGGTCCTGAGTCCTACCTGCTTCAAGACTGAGACTCGCTATCTGATTGCTCTGGTAGGCCGGTTTGAATGTCACCTGCCAGCCCTCAGGGGCATCCACACCCAGACTGTATGACCTTGACCTGCCGCTGTTGTTAGAAAGTGTAGCACTAAAGTTGAAGGTAGCTGTATCTGGACCACTAAGTGACGGATACTGCACCTCCAGTTCATCACTACCCGTGGCGTTGGTACTTACCCTTATGTCTATAGATAAAGCAGAGCTACCCGATGCGCCACCGGCTGAAACTGTAATCTTATAATCACCTTCCTTGGCATCCTGAGGTACCTTAACCCTCAGTTCTGCATCCACTTCATCTCCCGGCTTTACAAATACCTCATGTATGAGCCTGCCATCACCGTATAGTTCTGCGTTCCATCCCTTTGGTGCCGAGGAGACCTGAAGGGATACCTTGCCATTAGAATCACTGATAGTTAAAGGAAAGGCAAGATTGGCACCAGGCTGAGCAACAACACCAGGATAATCAGTAGAAATAAGTGGAGAAGCAGCGTAGACATTGGTTGATGTCATAAAGCCGGTAATTAACATCATAACAAGTGCAAGAACAAGATACCGTAATTTAATCAATTTTATCCCCTCCCTTAACATAGTTATTTATTTTTTTATCCAACAAGATATTATAACACCAAATTTTTAAAAATCTGTTAACAATAAAAACTACCATGTCATCTTCGTAAGAAAAGATGATATATCATTTTTGATTTAATATGTATCTTTCAGATAGCAAAAAGGACTCCGGCTTCAATCCAGAGTCCCAAAAATCTTGTTAAATGATGCCAAATCTGCATTGGCTTGTATGACCTTGAATCTCTCATTACCTTTCACCTTTACATTTGTTTTAACAATTTCTTTTGTATTTTACCTGCCGCATTCTTAGGAAGTTGAGGCACAAACTCAAAAATCTTTGGAATTTTGTAGGATGCCAATTTATTTTTTAAGAAGCTTTGAAGCTCTTTTTTGTCAGCCTTTGCTCCTTCTTTTAGCACCACAAAAGCCTTGACTTCTTCTCCTTTCAATGGGTCTCCCACTCCTATTACAGCCGCTTCTAAAATATCAGGATGTTCTAACAAGGCATCTTCTACTTCCCTCGGATATACGTTAAACCCACCTAATATTATCATGTCTTTTAGTCTATCTACAATGTAAAAATATCCGTCTTCATCTTTTTTGCAAAGGTCACCTGTATGGAGCCAACCACCCCTTAAAGTCTTGGCAGTTTCTTCTGGCATGTTGTGATAACCAACCATTATATTTGGTCCCCTTAAAACAAGCTCTCCTACTTCTCCAACAGGAAGTTCATTATCATTTTCGTCTACTATTTTCGCTTCTACACAAGGGAGTGGAAGTCCTACAGACCCTGGCTTTCGTATAGCATTAGGATCTAAAGGATTTAAAAGAGCAACAGGAGCAGCTTCACTTAAGCCGTACCCTTCTACAAGAGGAAAGTTAAATTTTGCTTCAAATCCTCTTTGTATTTCTGGCGCCAAAGGAGCTCCACCTGATATAGATAACCTTAACGCTTTAAACTGCCCTTTTTCTGCCATCCTCATTAATACAGCAAACATAGAAGGTACGCCGCAAAATACGGTTACATCTTCTTTTGTTAGTATTTCCAATGTGTCTTTCGGCATAAAACTTTCTTTTATTGTAATAGCAGAACCTAAATAAAGTCCAAGAAGTATGTTGACTGTCCAAGAAAAACTGTGAAATAAAGGCAATACACACAAAAAGTTATCCTCCGATCCCAAGTCAGAAACATCGTCCAATGCTTTTACATCGGCGATGAAGTTGTTGTGAGTAAGCATTGCACCTTTAGGTTTACCTATCGTTCCAGAGGTGTACAAAAAGGCACATACGTCATCAGCTTCTACTTCGACAGGTTGAGACGGGCCCATCTTTAGTATAGTGTCAATTGTATTTTCGTCCAAAATAACTATATTTTTAAGATTCAATCTTCCTAATTGAGATTTATCAATTTTTTGAGCTATTAAAGGATGAATAACAATAGTATTTGCGCCCGATTCCACAACTATATATGCAATTTCTTCAAGTGTAAGCATCATGTTTAATGGTACAACAATAGCCCCTGCCTTTGATGCTCCCATAAAAGAAAATATATACTCAGGGCAATTGGGAAAGCTTAATGCTACTCTATCTCCTTTTTTTACCCCTATTGATTGGAAGTAGAGAGCGTACTTGTCTATCAAAGAATCGACTTCTCCGTAAGTATAAATTCTGTCTTTAAACTTTATCGCAATGTGATTGTCTGACACTTTTGCGTTTTTGTGAAGTTCATAAATTTTCATAATATATCCTCCTTCAACTTAATATCGCGGCACCGATTATCCCCGCATCATTTCCAAGATTCGATTATCTTATGTCAAACACCAATTCTCATTCTTCTCCTCCTCCAATTCTTAACTTTTTCTCTTTAAGATATGCTTTTATATTTTCAACATCAGTATTAAGTACCAAATCCTCACTTATCTCTGCATTTTTAATAACCTTGAGAGCTTCCTCAAAACCTTCCTACATCAAAACTTACATGAGCATCGCTTCCTACAGCAATTTTTTCTACCATTTCTTAGGAAAAGATGAATCAAACTAAAAATACCAGTTTTGAATAAGGAACAAAAAAAGGCACTCAGGTGAGTACCTTTCTATTAGAAAGAAGTTCCCAAAACTCTGCGTAGCTAAAGTCAACAGGTTCTAACGTATTTCCCAATTTCTGCACTTACCCTAAAGTATTGTTCAACTAATTGGCCTCCATTAGACTTTTGATGCCAAAGGTTGCAATCAACCTATTAACGCTAGTTGTAGGCTCGTTTCAAAACCTATTATATGAATTATATTACATTTTTTAATGCTTCATGTCAAGTATCTAATTAATAGACTTTCGAGTCATAAGTTAAGCCTTCATCCCAGTAACTAAAGTCATGGACTTTATTCTTATATTTTTATAAAAGTAAAGCTTAAAAAGTTATTACTGAGTTACTGTATCGTTGCTGTACACGTCGTATATAGTAATTTCGTCAGTGTTTCCATATACGTCCTGTGACACCGTATTATTTTGAGTATTATTGTCTTCAATATTTACATCACCTGTATTGTTGTCATAGTTAACTTTTTCACCCAAAGTTTCAGCAATGAACCTGAGTGGCACAAACGTTCTATTGCTTATTTCCATTGCCGGAACGTCTAAATTAACTTCATTACCGTTCACAAGAACTTTTGATTCACCTAAAACAAACTGAATTGTTGTATTGCCTTTTATGATTGTAACAGTATTTGTTGACTGGTCCCACTTTACAGTAGCACCTAAAGCCTCCATTATAGCACGTACAGGGATTAATGTTTTGCCATCTTTTATTACAGGCGGTACGTCGAATTGAAGCTCTTTTCCCTTGACTGTCATCTTTGCTGTAAATTTATTGAATTTTTCACTATTTTCGGATTTCTTTTGTATTCCGAATGGTATTTGTTTTTTATTATTTTCCTGACCGGTAAGCTTTTTTTCTGCTCTTATTTGGACCTCATGACGATTTACGTTTGGCTTTGCAAAAACCAATGAAGTTGAAGAAAAAATAAGCAAACCGACAAGTACAAAAGTTATTA
>JASEJQ010000043.1 GCA_030016635.1 Thermoanaerobacteraceae bacterium
ACATTGTCGGGGATTTTTTTATTACATATTTTCTTCAGCTTCCTTTACAAGCTCATCCATTAGTTCGTCTACATGCACAATCTTATCTACCCTGTAGGCATTTTGACCGCAAAATGCAAATCCCTCATCCAGATTGCCCTTCTGGGCGTTTAGCAGAGCTTGCGCTATGCAGTAAGGAGCCTTTTTGGGGTCACAGGATGCAAGGCAGTTATACTGGCAGAAATCAGGGGTTTTATTATTTTTCTCCACATCGTCAAGGAATGAGTTTTTTATAGCCCTTCCAGGCATTCCAACAGGACTCTTTATTATCACGATATCCTCTTTTCTTGCATTGATATAGGCCTGCTTAAACTCCAAAGAAGCGTCACATTCATAGGTGGCCACGAATCTCGTCGCCATCTGTACCCCGCTGGCGCCTAATTTCAGAAATTTTGCTATATCTTTACCGTCAAATATACCGCCTGCTGCAATGACGGGTATCTTTTTGCCATATTTCTCTTCATAGGGTTTTACAGCCTCTATGACCTCAGGTACTATATCCTCAAGCTTGTGGTCATCTATATTATCAAGTTCGTCCTTCTTAAATCCGAGGTGGCCTCCAGCCAGTGGCCCTTCTACCACAACCGCGTCTGGACAGTAATCATGTTTTCTGTCCCAGGATTTGCATATTATACTGGCGGCTTTGGCCGATGATACGATAGGTACAGCCTTTGTATGTGTACCCTTTATAAATTCAGGCAGATTTAAAGGCAGCCCTGCTCCAGAGATAACCAGGTCTATACCTTCCTCTACGGCAGTTTTTACCATGGTGGCATACTCTGTTATAGCAACCAGTATGTTCACACCTATGATACCACTAGGAGCCAGCTTGCGCGCCTTTCTTATCTCTTCCCTTAATGCCTCAATGTTGGCTTTTTTTATATTTATGCCCCATTTGGGGTCGCTAAGAGACAGGTGAAGCCCAGATATTACTCCGATGCCTCCTGCATTGGATACTGCAGAGGCCAGGCCGGACATCGATATGCCAACACCCATGCCACCCTGCATTATGGGTATCCTTGCTTCCAGATTTCCTATTTTAAGTGATGGAAGTTTCACGATTTTCCTCCTTCAATATACATTTTTACTTACTTATCATAACATATAAATACGTATTCGTCACCAGGTAATTTTATATTAAAGCACATTTAGAGAATTTGCTGAAGTTTGTTTTCTTGTGGCGCTGTCGAGAAATGATGTAGACTATGTGGTTACCGAATATGGCGTTGCCCCGCTGAGAGGCAGGTCCGTGATGGATAGGGTAAATAATCTCATCGCCATAGCTCATCCCAACTTCAGGGCGGAGTTAAAAAGACAGGCAGAGGAGTTAAAGATATGGTGATTCCTCCTGAGGCCGGTATAAACACCGGCCTATATGACATTAAGGAGTTGATTTTATGGCTGTATTTAATTCTAAAGATGTAAAGATATACTACGAAGAGAGTGGAAATCCTGAGGGTGAGCCAATCATTTTTGTAAATGGGGTATACCTGGATTCTCTGGTCTGGTCTGAAATTATCCAGTGCATGGAGGATGAGTTCCGTATTATAACCTATGACCTGCGCGGGCAAGGCCTGTCTGATAAGCCGGATGAGGTATATTACACAAGGCAGCATGTGAAAGACCTGATTGGTCTTATGGACCATATGGGGCTTGAATATGCCCACCTTGTTGGGCTTTTTAATGGGGGTGCTATAGCGCAAAGCGCAGCCATTGACTACCCTGAAAAGGTAAGATCGCTCGCACTCATAGGTTCTTACAGCCATACTGACAGGATGCTTATGAGCAAGATAAAAAGCTGGATTTCAACCGCAGAGAGAGCAGGCTGGGATGCACTGGTAGATGTGGCCTTTCCCTACCTTTGGGGTGCAACGTACCTTGAGGATAACCATGACACAGCATATCATTACTGTATAAAAAATAAGCATCTGCCGGTAAAGCCGTTTGTGAATCTCCTCAAGGGGTCCATGGCCTATGATCGCACCGCAGAGCTCTACAGGATAAATGCCCCCACCATTGTATTGTGCGGCAGTGAAGACATACTGACACCTGTAATGTATTCTAAAATACTGAGTGCCGGGATTAATAACTCAAAGCTGCATGTGATGCCCCAAACAGGTCACCTCTGTATTAAAGAAAGGTCGGAAGAAGTATACAGATTAATAAAAGAAAATCTATTGAAAAAAGCTATGATGTTAAAATAACCGGGTATGATGCCCGGTTATTATGATAGAAGAAGAAAAAAATCTAAAAAAATTTTTTTGATCAAGCAGGAAAATTATTATTAACGTCGAATAATTATTATGTAAGTGATAATGAAATAAAATTTATAGGAGGTAGAGAATATGCATGAAATGACAAAACAGGACCTTTTAGCAGCTTATGCCGGCGAGAGCCAGGCCCACATGAGGTATCTTATATTTTCTGATGTAGCGGAAAAGGAAGGCAAAAAGAATGTGGCAAGACTATTTAAGGCTATAGCCTATGCTGAGCAGGTACATGCGACAAACCATTACAGGAATCTGGGTGAGGTAAATACCACATCTGATAATCTCCAGACCTGCATAGATGGTGAACACTTTGAGGTAAACGAGATGTATCCAGCCTATATGGCTGTGGCCCAGCTACAGGATGAAAAGGGCGCAAATATAAGCTTCCATGGTGCCTTAGAGGCTGAAAAGATTCATGAGGTAATGTACAGCGATGCCAAGATGGTTGTTGACAAGGGTGAAGACATAGAAGTAGGAAAGATTTACATCTGTTCAGTATGCGGCTACACAACCACAAACGAAGCACCTGAGAAATGCCCGATCTGCGGTGCTACAAAGGATAAGTTTGTAGAGTTTTAAGGGATGACAGCGGTGAACTCATAGGCATGCTGTGCGTAAACATTGACATTACTCAGGTCATTGCCATGAAGGATTTCCTTGAAGCCTATATCGGTGGAGGGGACAAAAGAGTTGATTCCTATGAGACAGAGCACTTTGCCACATCTATAGAGGATCTGGTTTACAGCACCATAAAGAAAACGATATCTGACGCGGGCATTCCGCCGGAAAGGATGACACCGGAGGAAAAGATGGCAGTGGTCCAGAGTTTGAACAGTAAGGGCATCTTTATGCTTAAAGGTGTCGTGTCTCAGGTGGCTGATATGCTTTCTGTTTCAGAGAATACTATCTATAGATATCTGAATAAAAATTGATTACAGTGTAAGAAGGTATTTTAGTCGGCAGTGAAGTCCTTGGCACCTGATCGTTCGGCAAACCGCTCTAATGCTTGCTCCTTCGCTCGGCAGGGTACGCCTCCATTCGGCGTCCTTGCCTCGAGGTCGGCTCATCCGGCGTCCATGCCGGATGCCCCTGCTTCGCTTGTTTCGAGACTAAGAGCGGCTAAGCCTCACTTTAACCGTCCATGCTTATTTTAAGCACAACCAATAATGAAAATAGGCTGATGCGTTGTAAATCTTACCATGAGTAGTCTATTTTCGTGTTAAGGTGCATCCGGCCTTTACATGCCGACTCTGCCTACTTTGTGCAGTGCAATCAGAACTGTTTTTACAGTGCGACCAAAACTAAAAAGGAGAGATGTATGATGAAAAATATTGTCAAAACAGATAAAGCCCCGGCGGCAATCGGTCCTTATTCTCAGGCAGTGATGGTAGGAGACTTCCTGTACACCTCCGGCCAGATAGGTCTGGACCCTGCTTCAGGGCAGATTGTAGAGGGCGGGATAGAGGCTCAGGCTGAGAGGGTTATGGAAAACCTCAAGGCTATACTTGAGGCAAGCGGCATGGGTTTTGAAAATGTGGTAAAGACATTGGTGTTTATAACCAACATGGACGACTTTGGCAAGGTAAATGAGATATACGGCAGGTACTTCAAGGAGAATCCTCCTGCACGTTCATGTGTGGAGGTAAGCGCGCTGCCCAAAGGGGCACTGATTGAGATTGAGCTTGTAGCACACAAATAGGAGCTGATAAGATGGATTTTCCAAAATTGGATGATATAGAAGAGGCAAGACGCAGCCTGTCTGCTGTGGCAGAAAAGACCGGTCTTGTCTATAATACATCTTTCTGGTTCTACCATTACGCTTACCCTGTGTGCTATAGCGGTCATGATGCTCAATGGTATGCCTGTGGCACTCTCAGGAATGGCAGGTTTTATATTCATGCTTGGGATAACCATGGTGGCAGCTCCCGGCGTACCGGGAGGTGCTGTGATGGCAGCACTGGGTATACTCCAGAGTATGCTTGGGTTTAATGAGGCTCAGCTTGCCCTCATGATAGCGCTTTACCTTACCCAGGACAGCTTTGGCACAGCATGCAATGTCTCCGGCGATAATGCCATAGCACTGATAGTGGATAAGATAGCATCAAGGATGGGTAAAAAAGAGAAAAAATCTTATGTTAAGGTTGGACTGGAAACCGAATAAATTATATGCCCCGGGAAACCGGGGCTTTAAATTACTATAAATTGAAAGGGTTGCGGCAGCTTTGAAAATAATGGTATAATCGATACAAAATTTATCAAGGTTAAGTAAAAAAATAGAGCTCTATAGGAGGATGAGAGACAGCAAAAAACCTAAAGGATGGTTCATATACCAGCCGCATCTTAGAGAAAGTTATTTGTTTATAATCTTTGACAATGATAGAGAAGCAATAACGCAATGATATATAAAGAACTAAAAAAGAGGTATAATGGATAGTAGGGGTGTTTATATGAAAAACATCGCGCTCATAGGCTATATGGGGGCTGGCAAGACCACCATAGGCTCTGTTGTAGCCAGCTGTACGGGACTTAGATTCGTTGATACAGACAAATATATAGTGAACAGGGCTCATAAGAGTATAAAGGGGATATTTGAAGAGGATGGTGAGAGTACATTCAGGATAATGGAAAATAAGCTGTGCAGGTTTCTGGAAAATCGAAGTGGGCTTATTATTGCCACTGGGGGAGGAATTATTCTAAATGAGGATAACATGGCAAGGCTTAAGAAGAATTCTGCGGTGGTCTATATAAAAAATGATATAGAAACGCTGTATGACAGGGCTAAAAAGACAGAGGCCAGGCCGCTTGCTACTGACTTTGAGGACTTTGTAAGGCGCTACATGGATAGAGAGCCACTATACGTGAAATATGCCGACATAGTGGTTGACGCTGAAGGTAAATCTGTTGAGGATATTACAATGGATATACTTATGATATGCTTATATCCTGGACTCAAAAAGAAATATTTTAGTTCTTGACATTCCTGTTTTAACGTGATAATATACATACTAACTTTATAAATATTAAACTCTTATCGAGAGTGGCGGAGGGACTGGCCCGATGAAGCCCGGCAACCCCCAAGTGGGAAGGTGCCAAATCCTGCAGGACTATAAGTTCTGGGAGATAAGGGGAAGGTGACTTCTTCTGATTTTCCAGGAGAAGTTTTTTTATACCCTGAATGGAGGTGATAAACTCTTTAGATGTTATTGCCACACACGTAGCGTTATTAAAGTAAAATTACTTTGAATGGAGGTGTAAAATTGAAAAAGATTATTGCATTATTAACCGTAGCTTTACTGATATTTAGCCTCGCTGGATGTGTGGCTTCTACCCAGGGAAGTAGCACTCAGAGTAGCCCTAATGGGGAAAGTGTTACTAAAATCAAGGTAGGTGTCACAGCCGGGCCCCATGAAGAGATATTGGAACAGGTAAAGGAGATATTAAAGGACAAGGGAATAGATGTGGAGATTGTCACCTTCACGGACTATGTCCAGCCAAATATACAGCTCTCTGAAGGTGCTATAGATGCTAACAGTTTCCAGCATCAACCGTTCTTTGATAACTTTGTGGCAGAAAGGAACATAACAAACCTTACCATCATTGGCAAGACCATGATATTCCCCATGGGTATATATTCTAAAAAGATAAAAGACTTAAAGGATCTACCTGAAAATGGGACCGTATCTGTACCAAATGATGCCACCAATGAAGGCAGGGCACTGCTTCTCCTTCAGACGGCAGGCATAATAAAGCTGAAGGATGATGCCGGAATTACAGCAACACCTCTTGATATTGTGGAAAATCCCAAAAATATTAAGATAGTGGAGATTGATGCAGCACAGACTGTAAGGTCCTTAGAGGACGTGGATGTCGCAGCCATAAACACCAACTATGCTGTGGAGATGGGTTTAAATCCTGTAAAGGATTCCATATTTATTGAGGGTTCTGAGTCACCCTATGCCAATGTTATAGCTGTAAGAAAAGAGGATGCGGATAAAGAGGTATTTAAAAAGCTCCTTGAGGCATACCATGATCCCAGGATAAGGCAGTTTGTAGATGAGAAGTACCAGGGGTCAGTAGTTATGGTGGAGGAATAGGAGGGATAAAATGCATCTTGTAATGGGTTCGCCCAATAGGTATATACAGTATGCAGATATAATAAAGGATGCAGGAGACTATATAAAGGACTTTGGGAAGAGGGCGCTGGTCGTTGGGGGACGAACAGCCCTCTCCGTAACATCGGACAGTCTCACAGCATCCCTTACAAAGAATAATATAGACTACATTGTTACTGAATTCAAGGGTGAGGTTACACAGGATGAGATTGACAGGGTTGGATCGATAACTGCTGAAAACAGCAGAGATGTGATAATTGGCGTGGGTGGGGGGAAGGCTATAGACACGGCCAAGGCTGCTGCCAATAAACTGGGTGTACACCTGGTTACCATTCCAGCCACAGCTGCTACATGTGCCTCCTGGACTCCGTTATCTGTTATATATAACGAGGGGCATGAGTTCTTAAAATATATCGTGTTCAGAGATAGCCCCTCCCTGGTACTGGCGGATACAAGAGTGATAGCTGAAGCACCGGCCAGATACTTTGCAGCCGGGATATCAGATACCCTGGTGAAGGGATATGAGGCTGCGGCTTCATCAAAAGGGAAGTATATAAATGTACCCACAAGGGCAGCTCTTAATATTGCAGGCCTGTGTACAGAGACGCTCTTTGAATACGGCAGGCAGGCCTATGAGGATGTAAAGGAAAACAGGGTGAGCGAGGCCGTGGAAAAGACCATAGATGCCATCATTGCCTTGAGCGGCATGGTGGGAGGACTTGGGAGTGATAACTGCAGGATTGCTGCTGCCCATGCTATACATAACGGTTTTACAATCCTTCCCGAGGTTCATGGGTTCAATCACGGAGAGAAGATTGCTTTTTCCACACTGGTACAGCTATGCCTGGAAAACTATCCCGACGCTGAGTTTGAGAGGGTGACAAACTTCCTCCACTCCATAGACCAGCCGGTGACCCTCAGCATGTTGAATCTGGAGGGCATAGAGAATGATAGGTTAGAGAAGGTTGCCCAGAGGGCCTGCGCACCTCAGGAGTCTACGCATAATATGTATTTTGAGGTGACACCGGAGGATGTGGTGAGGGCAATCATTGAAGCAGACAGGAAGGCAACCGCTTTGATAAGAGGTGTTTAACTGTGAAATTGTCTAAAAGGTTTGATGCTGTTCCAGATAATATATTCACATTTTTGGATGGCCAGGCCGTGAAAAAGCGTGAGGCAGGGTTGAGGGTCATAGACCTGGGCAAGGGCAGTCCGAATATGGCTCCTCCCGGATGACGGGTGGGATTTGTGATGGGGAATAAAGAGGTGGTCAGGGCTGTAGAAGACCTTACGGTGCAGTATTTTGCAGGTGTATTTTTACCCATATAGGTACATCTACTTTAGAGAGAAGCTCTTCTGCAGCTTCTTCACCTATCCTTATACAGTCCTCCGCCTTCTCAAATTGGTTTGGCCTTATGGCGCTTACATCAGGTTTTATTATCAGGTCAGCCTTAATGGGGTTTAACTCATGCAGTTTCTTTTGCATGGTGTCTATGGACAACAGTATTATCTCAAATAGATTGGTTGGTTTTGAGCTGGTGAATGAAAAGCCAACGTCTACTGCAATGGTCAGGTCAACCTCCATCTCATCCAAGAGGTCTACCGGTACATTATCCACAAAACCACCATCAACCAGGATTCTATCCCCGAGGGATACAGGCTCAAATATTCCCGGTATGGCTGTACTGGCCCTTACGGCAGTATGTATGGGGCCATCTTTAAATATGTAGGGACTGGATGTCATGACATCAGTGGCTACAGCTATAAAAGGTATGGGCAAGTCCTCTATGTTTTTTCCGCCAGTCAGTGTGTAGATGAGGGACTCTAATTTTTTGCCGGACATTATGCCGGTCTTGGAAAGGGAAATATCCATCCATTGCCTGGGGCTGATGTTTATCGCCAGTTGTTCTAAAACAGATGCGGATATACCGCTGCAGTATATAGCCCCAAGCAATGCCCCCATACTGCATCCTGCCACGCGATCTGGTTTTATTCCATGTCTTTCAAGAGCCTTTAGTACACCTATGTGAGCATATCCCCTGGCAGCACCACCGCCAAGGGCTAATCCTATTTTCATATGTATGCCTCCTTTATTTCCATTTTAACACTTATTGGTCCAGGATAGGAAGGGCACCCTGCAGATTTATTTAAAAATTTACCTGTATTTGCTGTGTATCCTCATATGAGCCTTAAAATAATCTGCAGGATTCTTGGAAAAAGACCGGTAGACATCATTGCTGCATATAACGGATATGGTAAAATATCTGTGGTGCTGCAAAGGTGTTCTACGCACTTTTAATAAAAAATATTAGGAGGATTTGATTGCGGATGATTGATAGATATGAAGGGTGTCTGGTCGGCCTGGCCATTGGAGATGCATTGGGGATGCCTGTAGAACTTATGGGGGTAGATGAGATAGAAAGGACATATGGACACATAGAGGACATGGTGAATGCAAAAGCGGGGTTGAACTCGGGACTTTTAAGGGGACAGTATACGGATGACACTCAGATGACCATTGCCTTAGCAGAGGCTATAATAGAGGCCGGTTATGTGGAGCAGTACACGGTATCAAGGAGGTTTGTTAAACTTGATGGTAAGCTTATAGGGCCTGGCCTCGGGTGCATGACAGGCATAAAGAACATGGAGAGGGGTGTACCGTGGGACAGGGCAGGTAGCGACAGCGCAGGGAATGGGGCCGCTATGAGGACAGCACCCGTGGCTTTATTCTATCATGGCGACCCAGACAGGATAATTCGAGCCACAAGGGTCCACAGCATCATGACCCACCGTGATGAACGGGCCGTAGAGGCAGCCGTCATAACATCTCTTACCACAGACTATCTTTTAGATGGCAGAGACCCTGATGAGCTTATAGGATATGTGCTAAAGTTTGCAAGAAATGAGGAAATAATAGAAGAAATAAAGAAGGTAGATTCCATAATCAAGGGCGGTATTGACGAAGGTAAAGCCATAAGGCAGTTTAATATTTCAGGATACTCTGTGGGCACATTGGGAGCTTCCCTGTATATATTTTTAAGATACAGAAAAAGCTTTAAGGATGCTGTATTGATGGCTGTCAATATGGGAGGTGACTCAGATACCATTGCATCCATAGTGGGTGCATTTGCAGGTGCATATAACGGGATATATGCTATACCGGACAAATGGATTTCAAGTTTGAAAGACTCAGGGTATATAAGGAGTCTTGCCGATACCCTCTATGACTTGAGCCTAAACCCATATAAGCCAGTGCCTGATGTATTGGACTACAACCTCAAGGTCATCTTTGTAGGCTATAACCCAGGGCTGGAGTCTGCAAAAAAAGGCCACTTCTATGCCTCAAATACAAACAGATTCTGGAGAGTGCTCTATGAGAGTGGTATACTTCCCGAGCCATTGACCTATGAGGATGACTGGCGTATAGCAGAATATGGTTACGGGCTTACAGATATAGTGAAATACTGCACAAGAGAGGCTGCAGAGATCACAGACGATATGTATGAGAGAGGAAAGAAGAGGCTTTTGAGAATTTTAAACCAGTACCGGCCGAGGGTAGCCTGCTATAACGGCAAAGGAATATATAAAAAGCTGATGGGGCTTACTGAGGTGGACTATGGGCTTCAGAAAACCAGTGCTGTACCAGGCATAATAGACTATGTGGTTCCATCCACCAGCGGCAGGACAGGGGTAAAGTGGGAGGATAGATTGGGGTATTTTAAGGAGCTTAATAAAATAATTAAACTGTTGAACTAATGGCATGGCATATAACATCCAAGGCAGCCGTAAAACGAGTCTATGATACTCTTAATGAGGTGGCAAACGAAGCCGAGGCAGCAGGCAAGGACGCCTGCTGAGCCGATGATTAAGGCAAGGACGCCGAATGGAGGCGTACCCGGTGGAGCGCAGACACAAATCGGACTATAGGCTGCTCAATGTCAGCAGCCTATAAACTTATATGTTTTCTAATTCAAAGACATCGTGCAGCTTTCTAACTGCTTCTTCTGCCCTATCCTCTTTTACCAGACAGGACACCTTTATGTCCGATGTGGTAATGAGCTCAATATTTATGCCCAGCTCATATAGTGCCTCGAACATCCGGGCAGCCACACCGGGATGGTTTATCATGCCTGCTCCGACGATGGAGACCTTGGCCAGGCCGCTTTCAAAGGTAACACCATCGGATTCCAACTCCTCACTTACCTTTTTCAGAACCTTACTGGTCTCGTTCAGATTTTCCTTAGCTATGGTGAAGGATATATCGGTCTTGCCATCTCTGGTCATATTCTGCACTATCATATCCACGTCTATGCCGTTATCCGCCAGAGCGGAGAAAATCTTATAAGCTACCCCTGCTCTTGATGGTACCCCGTAAATTGAGGCCTTGGCTACATTTTTGTCGCAGGCTACTCCTGAGACAACCCTATCATTTTCCAGCTTCATGTTTGTCACAATGGTTCCCTCCCCTTCATTAAAGCTTGACCTCACCATGAGAGGCACATCATACTGCCATGCCAGTTCTACTGACCTTGGATGAAGCACCTTAGCCCCCAGCGTTGCCAGCTCCAGCATCTCCTCATAGGTGATTGTATCCAATTTCTTAGAATTAAAGACAATTCTTGGGTCAGCGGTATATACTCCATCCACATCGGTAAGTATTTCACACATTTCTGCATTCAAAACCGATGCCAGTGCTACCGCAGTCGTATCCGAGCCGCCCCTGCCCAGGGTAGTAATATCATTAAATTCATTGATACCCTGGAAACCAGCCACTATTACTATCCGATCCTTATTTAATTCCTCCAAAATCCTCTCCGTATTTATATCCATAATCCTGGCCCTGGTGTGAATATTATCGGTATATATGCCCACCTGGGAGGCAGTTAGGGATATAACATCCTGTCCCATGGATTCAATTGCCATAGCTAAAAGCGCTATGGACACCTGCTCACCTGTTGCCAAAAGCATGTCCAGCTCACGGCTGGGTGGGTTTGAGGTTATCTGATGGGCAAGCTCTATGAGGTCATCGGTAGTATCTCCCATGGCCGAGACCACAACAACTATGTTTTTACCCTCTTTTTTGAGGTTTATAATCCTCATCGCCACATTTTTAATTCTCTCAGGTGTGGCTACAGATGTCCCGCCATATTTTTGCACGATAATGTTGTCCACATGAATCACCCTTATAATTATAAATTGTAACAAATATTTTATCACAGTCCATCAAAAAAGTGAATATCCTGTGGAAAACCATGTGAATATTGTTGAAAACCCTGTGGAAAATGTTATTAAAACCCTGCAGATTTGACGGTGGAAATTGTGGAAATAAAAATAGGGATGGAAATTTTCCATCCTTATACCTGGGTCTCCAACCATATCATTAAAGTGGTTGGCAAACCTGATGTTGCAGACCTGTAGGCGATTCTTGAGTAATGGGACAGCCTATCAATGATGAGGCTTACTGTTTCTTCAGCAGCTACAGTAATATCACCTGTTACCGTATCCCATTTCACATTATCAGCGGATAGCTGTATATTTACTATCGCAGGATTAGCACCTGTGTTTGATATGAAGTAGGTCACTCTACTAACTGTAGATATATTCCTGGATATGGTAAATGCTAAGTTATTTCCAGTGGTCACTGTCTCACTAATCTCATTAAACTGCCTTGCAGGGATTATAAGTTCTTCTCTGCAGGTATAGGTTACAGTAAGGTATGGCCTTAAATCAGGGTTAGTATCCTCCTCAGATGTGGTAAACCTCTTGGTTTCAAAGTCTGTGGTCTCAGGTGTTCTGAGGAGCATACCGTAGTTGGGATATACACCATTAAACCAGTTAGACACCAGGTTTGTAACATCCCACTGATACCAGCCGATATCCCTTAACTGCGTTGTACCACCATGGGCAAAGGGGTCATAGGCGGGGGCTGTATTCCAGGTTACCAGGTTTTCAGCCCAATTCTGAGTAACCCTGTAGGGCGTTACATAGGCGGGTACCGTAGCATTGGTGACTTCATTCACGTACAGATTTAAAGTTGCACTGGTTATATTTGCACAGTTAGTTAGACCGGAAAGGTCAAACTGTATTAGGTCACGATATACCGAACCATCATAATATCTTCCAACCCACATCGTAGTGTCATTACCGGTATTAGTATTGGGGTAACCAGCTTCTATTGCTGCATCTTTTATAGCAGGTTGAATCACAAGTACGGGCATATATATTACCTCCTCTTCTATATCTTTTATTACAATATATGAAAGGTATATCGAGAAGGTTAAAAAAATATGGCGCCTAAGACGCCGCTATTTCTTATTGGCTCTTATTAAAACATAATCCCAGATACAGACAAGGATAATGGCACCAATCAGACCACCTATAACGCTGAAGCTCTGTATCTCTGGTCCTATACCACTGAGTAGTGTATCGCCAAACCAAGAGCCCACTATAGAGACAACAATGGGGCCGACAAATCCACCGTAAATCTTTGTCAATCTATCTGTATAACTTTTCCCTGAGTTCCTGTTTACAAATGGATGTATAATGAGAAAAACCAAGAGGCCGATGACAATGAGCATGAAAAGATACATAATTATCCCACCCTTTCCAGTAATATTATATTTTCATTAATCTCTTCTGATGCCTAATATTCTGATGTATAATTATTATGTAATTCAAATCCGTAGAAAGGAGTGGTCACATGACCCAAGAACAGGTTGCCCAGATGAAAGAGGGCATGGTACATGGTCCGTTGCTGCTTATTTTTCTTGTTTTAGCAATCGTTTTCATAGTCTACTCTACATCCAAATGGAAGCTGCACCCGTTCCTGTCACTGCTTTTTGCTGCCTATGGTGTAGCTTTTCTCTCAGGTATGCCTTTCAAGTATATCGGCACCATAATTTCCAGCGGCTTTGGCAACCTAATGACCAGCATAGGTCTTGTGATAGTCTTTGGTACAATTATAGGAACGGTCATTGAAAAATCAGGTGCGGCTTTAAGGATGGCCGATACGGTATTGAATGTGGTTGGGGAAAAGAGATCTGCCTTAGCAATGAGCATTATCGGTTATATCACAAGCATACCGGTGTTCTGCGACTCAGGCTTTGTAATCCTTACACCTTTAAACAAGGCATTGGCCAGGAGAGCAGGGGTACCACTTGCCACCATGGCTGTAGCGCTCTCCACCGGCCTTTATGCTACACACACCCTTGTGCCGCCCACGCCGGGGCCTATAGCAGCGGCCGGCAATGTTGGTGCAGACCTTGGCCTTGTGATACTCATAGGCATTGTGGTATCAATACCGGCTGCACTGGTTGGTCTATGGTGGGCAGGTAGGGTAGGCAAGACCATAGAAATAGAGGGAGAGAAGGAAAATATAAGCTATGATGAACTCAAGAAACAATATAAAAGCCTTCCCAATGCATGGTTATCCTTTGCACCTATCGTAGTGCCCATAATACTCATAGCACTATCTTCTATAGTTAATTTTACAAAATATACTGGCTTTGGGAGCCAGTTTGTAGTATTTTTAGGAACACCGGTAAATGCCCTGATGGTTGGCGTCCTTCTATCGTTTCTACTTATGCCAAATCTTTCTGAAGAGACAATCACCGGTTGGATTGGTCAGGGTATGAAGGACTCTGTAAATATACTTTTGATTACTGGTGCCGGCGGAGCCCTTGGCTCAGTCTTATCCAATACGCCAATGGCCGACTACATCAAGTCCTTTGCAACAGGTGGTATGACAGGGGCAATGGCTATATTACTCCTGTTCATAATATCGGCACTTTTAAAGACAGCCCAGGGTTCATCTACTGTTGCACTGGTCACTACATCAAGTATGATGGCTCCAATGCTCCCACAACTGGGTATTGCTTCCCCGGTTCAATTGGCACTGGCGGTCATGGCCATAGGTGCTGGTGCAATGACGGTATCCCATGTGAATGACAGTTATTTCTGGGTGGTAAGCCAGTTTAGTGGTATGAAAGTGACGGATGCATACAAGGCACAGACTATGGCTACACTATTGGAAGGTCTGACAACCATAGCGGTTACGCTGATATTGTTCTTTATAATAGGATAAAAAACAGTGAGGTGGTGGACTTTTGAGCCCATCACCTCTTTTCAATGTATATTTCCCACACGCCGTTTATGGCTTCCTCTATCTCGACTTTCAGTCTTCTATGTTTCAAGTAATCGGATATGCTGCTCAGGACACAACTGTGGTCGGTAACAAGTTTGATAGAATCACCATTTTTGAGATCTTTTAAAGTGTTTTTGAGCTTTAACATAGGGACAGGACACATTTCACCAAGGCAATCAATATCATATCTCATATCTCTCACCTAACAAAAGCTTTTTTTGCCATGCTCTTTAATGAAATTAATGAAGTTTAGCTTCAGTGGGTCAGTAATCTTTTTGTTATATATCAGTGAATAATGGTACTTAAAAACCACATCTTCAACCTCAAGAATTATCAGACTCTTGTTGTAGAGTTCTTTTTTAATTGATAGATACGGCATTATAGATATTCCTTCACCTGCGAGTACAGATGATTTAATCGCTTCAAATGAAGAAGACTCCATATGAAGACTAAAAGAATAGATGTCAAGGGCATGTGAGGAAAAAACATTTTCAATGATTTTACGAAGATAACATTTTTTATCTATTATAAAAAGACTGTACTGTGTTATTTCTTTTTTACTGAGTATATTACTCTTTACAATTTCTGGATTAGCTACAAAATACATCTGTGAAGCACCCAGCGTCATGCAGCCTATATTTTCATTGGTGCATTCTCCCTCTATAAAGCCTATATCATACACGCCCTTCTCAATTTTTTTTATCACATCATCAGTAAATGAAAACTCTATGTCAAAATCAATTCCATGAAATCTTTTCTTGAATTCATAAAGGCTACAAGGCAAAGAATAATGGCCAAAGGATGGGCAAGAAATTACAGATATACTTTTCTGAGTGTTTATTAGAGACTCGAGGTCCTTGTTCATGTGATCGTACAACTCCAGTATCCTTTGAGCATATTCATATACTATTTTTCCGGCTTCCGTTGGTATGGTGCCCCTGTTGCTGCGCAGCAATAGTTTTGTGTTTAACTCTTGCTCCAAGGACTTAATCTGCATGCTTATAGCAGGTTGAGAAAGGTAGAGTTCTTTTGCTGCAGTAGATATGCTTCCGTGGTATACCGTTTTATAAAAAGCCTGGAGGCTAGTCAGGTCCATGTCTGTTCCCCCCTTCTATGATATGATAATCACATATCAATCATAAACATATTATATATCATCATTGGACTTAAACAAAACCTTAAGTAGTATTCTACGAATGATAGCAACATATATGCACCTGATACTCGTCTTGATACTCTGACACTTGTGTCTGAATTTTGCCAGGTGTGCCTTTATTCGGCATCCATGCCGCTCGGCTGTTATAAGATATGCTTATGATACATTAGTTAAATTTATAACAATTATACCAATCCCCATGATACAATTATATCGAAGGATAGATAGGCTCTAAAATGATAAAAAAATAACAAAAAGGAGGGCGCGAAATGGAGGATGTAAAAAAACCTAAAAGAAAGAAGAAAAACCAGGTGCCAGCGGGTGTAGGACTGCTAATAGTTCTTGTGGTGATAGGTATCGTGCTGGCAGGTATTTCACCAATGCTAAGCATTTACTGGATTTTTGGCATTTCCTTTGGGTTTGTGCTTCAAAAAGCAAGGTTTTGTTTTACAGCCGCGATGAGAGACCCTGTACTG
Organism: Thermoanaerobacteraceae bacterium; assembly: GCA_030016635.1. GTDB lineage: Bacteria > Bacillota > Thermoanaerobacteria > Thermoanaerobacterales > UBA4877 > JASEJQ01. The sequence goes on from JASEJQ010000043.1 coordinate 16,197, forward strand.
ACAGGAAGCACATCACTCGCAAGAGCCGTTATTGTTGCCTTGATGCTGGCAACTATAGGGTTTGCTGCAATTCAATACAGTGCTGTATCCAAAGGGCTTCCTGTACCAGGCAATATTCATCCTGCAGGTATTTTTACAGCTATAGGGGCTACCATGTTTGGCGTTGGAATGGTTATAGCAGGAGGATGTGCCTCTGGCACCCTGATGAGGGTTGGTGAGGGCTTTGTACAGCAGTGGATAGCATTAGTATTTTTCATAATTGGTTCAATGTGGGGTGCCCATGATTATGGTTGGTGGTCAAAGGTATTCTTTTCCAAATCGCCTGCAGTTTTTTTACCCGACATATTTGGTTGGGCGCCGGCATTCTTTGGTCAACTTATAGTATTAGCAATACTCTTTGCTGTTGCTGAATGGTATGAAAATAAAAAATTACGTTCTGAGGAGGAATAAATTTATGGCAGAATACAGATTGGATTGTCTTGGAGAGGCTTGTCCTGTACCATTGATTAAAACACAAAAGAAGATGGAGCAACTTAAGGTTGGTGATACGCTTATTGTGGAAATAGACCACAGTTGTGCTATGAAAAACGTCCCGGAGTGGGCCAGGAAAGTCGGACATAATGTAGAGATAGAGGAAGTTGACGATGGGGAATGGGAGATATATATAGAGAAAACTAAATAATATTTAGAAGGGTGTGGTAACATGAATTTTACAAACTCACCTTTGTATAAAAAGATATTTAAGGATGCATGGTCATATTGGACCGGTGCAATTCTTCTGGCGATACTCAATACTGCAATGCTTGCAATATCCGGGAAAGGATGGGGTGTTACAACAACATTTGCATATTGGGGTGCCTGGATATCAAAGTTATTTGGAGCAGATGTGTCCGGGTGGGACTTCTTCCAGATAGAAGCAAACGCTAAAGCACTTGGCCAGTCAGTATTTACCAACACTGGTTCTGCCCAGAATATAGGCATAATAGCAGGGGCACTATTGGCTACGCTTCTGGCATCACAGTTTAAAATCAAAAAGTTGAAATCATATAAACAGGTTATTGCAGCGGCGTTGGGTGGCTTGCTTATGGGTTATGGTGCTAGGATTGCATTTGGATGTAATATAGGTGCCTTCTTTAGCGGGATAGCTTCAATGTCTTTACATGGATGGATATACGCTGTTTTTATATTCTTAGGAGCATGGATAGGAAGTAAACTGCTTGTCCGCTATTTTATGACTTAAAGGTGGGATATCCACCTTTCCTTTTTAATATTTTGTGGGGGTGTAATACATGGAGAAAAAGAAGGAATTTTATGATGTGGTGGTTATCGGAGGCGGCCCGGCTGGCATGACGTCTGCCATATACTGCGGCAGGGCAAGACTGAAAACCCTGCTTATTGAAAAATCACTTATGGGAGGCCTGGCCACCTATACCAGTGAAATAGAAAACTATCCAGGGTTTCCTGAATCCATAAGTGGGAATGACCTTATGAAACTCTTTGACAAGCAGGTTAAAAAATTTGGTGTAGACATAAAATTGACCGATGTGAGAGAATTGAGGTTGGAGGATAGATATAAAGTTGTATCAACATTCAGGACCGATTATTACGCTAAAGCAGTTGTGATCGCTACCGGAGGTAAACCAAGGCTTACGGGGGCCAGAAACGAGGAAAAGTATCTTTATGACAAGGGAATTTCATTCTGTGCCACATGTGATGCAGCATACTATACAGATAAGGATGTCATGGTCATAGGCAGCGGGGACGCAGCTATAGAGGAGGGTATGTTCCTTACAAAGTTTGCCAGACAGGTAAATGTATCGGTTATACATGATGAAGGGATAATGGACGCAAATAAGGTGGCCCAGGAGAAGGCATTGAAAAATGGAAAGATGAAATTTTACTGGAATACGGTGGTAGACTCTTTTGAAGGAGAAGAACGACTTGATAAGGTTGTACTCAAAAATCTAAAGACAGGAGAACTGATACCTGTAAAGGTCGATGGGTGTTTTCTTTTTATAGGCTATGTTCCCAATACGGAAATCTTCAAGGGAATAATCGATATGACTGACAAAGGCTATATAAAGACAAATGAACTCATGGAGACAAATGTAGAAGGGATTTATGCCGTGGGTGATGTAAGGGATAAATTTTTAAGACAGGTGGCGACATCTGTAGGTGATGGTGCAACAGCAGGTGTTATGGTGGAAAAATATATTGAAGAGACCGATTACTTTGAAAAAGAGGTATTTGGCCAGAATATACCGGTGATGGCATATGTATATAATGCAGTAGAAAGTAGTGACAGAGAGTATCTCATTAATCTTGAGAGGTTGGAAAAAGAGTTTGAGGGTAGAATAAAACTCTGCCGATTAGATATTTATAAGTCCGACATGCCATTAAAAAGGCTTAGGTGTGAAAAGAGTCCATGTGTGGTGCTTATAAAAAATGGCGATATTATAAAATATGAATATGACATTGACCACGTAAAAGATGATTTAGAGGCACTCATATCAAATGAAATAAGCATCAGTTAAAGTTTATAGGGATAGGTAAACAGCCTATCCTTATTTTTTATGAAGGATTTTTTATTGTTAGTGTCGAATAGTAAAGGTATCAGAAATAGACTATAGGAAGGCGGCATAGAAGGTTATGAGGGTCATCATTTCACCGGATTCATATAAGGGGAGCCTTACATCAAAACAGGTATGCAACGCCATAGAAGAGGGACTTAAAAGATCCGGAAGTTTTGATATAGTAAAAATACCCATAGCTGATGGAGGAGAAGGGACTGTGGATGCCTTCCTGTCTGCTGTGGGTGGAGAACTTGTAGAGGTTACAGTAACAGCCCCACTGGGAGACAGACAGAAGAGCTTTTACGGGATACTTAAGGATGGTACATGCGTTATAGAGATGGCAGCAGCGTCGGGTCTCAGTATGGTAGCTGAAGATAGGAGGAATCCTCTTGTGACCACCACATACGGGACCGGGGAGCTTATAAAAGATGCATTGGATAGGGGATGCAAGAACTTTATTATAGGAATAGGGGGAAGTGCCACCAACGATTGCGGAGCAGGTATGCTTCAGGCTTTGGGTGTAAGGATAACAGATGAGTCCGGCAATGAGATTGGGTTTGGTGGAGGCGAACTTGGTAGGGCTGCATCCATAGATATTTCAGGACTGGATAAAAGGATAGCTAAGTGCCACTTTACGGTCGCCTGCGACGTGGATAATCCGCTCTGCGGCGAGAAGGGCGCATCTGCTGTATACGGCCCGCAAAAAGGTGCCACAAAAGAGATGGTAGCTTTACTGGATAGAAACCTTTCCCATTTTGCTGACCTCAGTGCAAATGCAATTGGTCGGGATTACAGGAACTATCCCGGCGCTGGCGCAGCAGGTGGCCTTGGCTTTGCATTTAAAGCCTTTCTGAATGCAGATATAAAGAGGGGCATCGACGTGGCCATAGAGGCAACCCATCTGGAAGATCTGATAAAAGACGCAGACATAGTCATTACAGGGGAAGGCAATACGGATTTTCAAACGGCCAGGTTTGGAAAGGCTCCCGCAGGCATAGCAAAGATAGGGAAGAGATACGGCAAACCAGTGGTAATAATATCAGGCGGGCTTGGAGAGAGCTATAAAGAACTGTATGATGCAGGTGTGACGGCCTTGTTCAGTATAACAAGCAGACCCATGAGTCTCAAAGAAGCAATGGATAGGGGGTATGAACTA
>JASEJQ010000044.1 GCA_030016635.1 Thermoanaerobacteraceae bacterium
TTCATAGGTGTAGGCTGCGTTTATCTTTTGATACCCATATTTATCTAATTTTATCCTTGTATCCCTTGGTATCGAAATCAGTGATGCTTTTTTAAGATCAGGGTTGTAGGATAATAGCATTAATGTATCAGAACGTCCCTTATCAGTTTTATCAATTCTATCCACACCCATGATCATAACATTTACAGGTTCATTTTTTACCGGTTTTGGTGTAGTCACCTTTGTTGGTGGATTTTCACCATCCTGGCTATAACCAGGATTAAGATTTTTTAAATACATATAAGTCCCTGGAACAACTAAGAGCACCAAACATGCTAAAAATATAAGTCCATATTTAATTACCTTTTTCATTTATTTATTCCCCCGTTTTTTCTCATTTCCATTATCAAAGTATTTCTTGCATATATGGTATTGGGATGAAGCAATGACTTGAGGGAAATAACATAATCAATTGTATTCTCAAAGGACTTTAAAAGTGCAGCATTTAAATCTATAAATGCCAATTCCCTCAAATATTCTACGCCTTCGTATTTTCTGCCTTCCTCTATAAAATCCGAAAGGTAGATAATCCTGTCTATCTTATTCATTACCTTGCCGCCTGTGGTATGCAGTGCTATGGCATGAAGAATTTCATCATCTTCTATGCCAAAATATTCTCTTGCAAGTTTTGCTCCTAAAGGGCCGTGTATAAGGGCCTTTTCAGCAATACTGACATCGTCCAATTCCAAACCATATTTATTAGCAGTGTAAATAAGTTTGTCTTCCGGTATGTCCTTGGCACAATCATGCACAAGTGCGGCTATCCTGACCTTATCAACATCAGCATCATATTTCTCTGCCAGAAGCACAGCTATCTTTTCGACACCAAGAGAATGGTTAAACCTGTGTGGTGTCAGCATTGATCTAAGTTTATCTTTTATCTCATTGTAAGGCAGCATAAAATCACTCCCGGTACAAATGGTTTTTCTGAATATATCTTTCCACTGCTTCAGGCAACAGATATTTTATCGGCTCTTCTTTTGCCACTCTCCTTCTTATATCCGTTGAGGATATGGCAAGAGATGGGACCTCTACTTTAAATATCTCTTTTCCATATTTGCCCTTTATATACTCCAGCTTATCATCAAGATCCTTATTATTAAATCCTGGCCTTGTAGCCGCAACAAAATGGCATAGGTTTAAAAGGGTATCTATATCCCTCCACGTGAGTATCTCCAGAATAGCATCGGCTCCTGTGATAAAATAGAACTCAAAGTTTTCACCATATAAATTTTTGAACTCCTTCATGGTATCAACTGTGTAGGTATATCCTTCTTTGTTAAGTTCTATAGTTGAAACTTCAAAGCTTGGATTGGTAACGGTTGCCAGAATGGTCATTAGGTATCTGTGCTTTTTATCTGTTATAGCCCTGGCTACCTTATGTGGAGGGTTGCCCGATGGTACAAAAATTACTCTGGAAAGATTGAATTTATATCTCACCGCTTCTGCAGTAGCAAGGTGGCCATAATGAATTGGATCAAATGTACCTCCCATGATTCCTACTTTAATATGGTTATTCTGCCCCATCCTTTTTCTCCTTCATTTATTGTTGAACTCATTTATTATTTATTATACTATATCCAGAATAGATTTAACAAGTTAACAAAAGTTTAAAAGCTGATACATTGTGTACCAGCCTCTATATCTCTATACCTGGCTTTTTAGTTGACCTTCTGTATATGACAAATTTCTTGCCTATCACCTGGACGGGTTCGGCCTTGAGTTCGTCTGCAATGTACCTTATGGCATCCCTGCTAGAGATCGGAGCATTTTCAAGGACATTAATTTTAATCAGCTCTCTGGCCTCCAATGCCTTATCAATGGATGACAATACAGTTTCATCTATGCCATCCTTACCGATATTTACAACAGGTTTTATTCCATTGGCCATTGACCTCAACATTGCCCTTTGTTTACTGGTTATCATTTTACCACCTACTCAACATATTCAAATTCAAACCCTCTTACATTAATATAATCGCCATTTTTCAGTCCCATCTTTTTAAGTTCATCAAATACACCGTACTTCAAAAGCGTATTCTGAAAATATCTGAGAGAGTCTTCATCAGTTAGATTTACTCTCTTTAATAATCTATCTATCATAGCTCCAGAAATTTTAAATGTGTTTCCCTCAATTTCTACCTCAATCTCTTTTGTGTCCTTAACAGGTGGTGGTATAATGGCAATCTCATCTAACTCAGGTATCTCCTCTTTTTTATCGTCATCAAAATATGAGGATACCTCATTTAAAAGTTCGTTTATTCCCTCGGAGGTCACAGAAGATATGCCAAATACCTTATACCCTTTATCCTCTATTTCCTTTTTGAACCTATTATATACTGCTTTATCTTCAACAGCATCCAGCTTCGTAGCAACGACCAGTTGGGGTTTTTGGGTGAGGTCCTCATTGTAAAGCTTTAATTCATTATTCACCTTTTCAAAGTCATCCAGTGGGTCTCTTCCTTCCATACCAGACAAATCAACAAGATGCAGAAGGAGTCTTGTCCGTTCTATATGCCTTAAAAACTCATGCCCGAGCCCCACACCCTCATGAGCCCCTTCAATGAGACCAGGTATGTCAGCAATGACAAAACTTTTGTCATTATAGTAGCAGACCCCTAAGTTTGGTGTGAGAGTGGTAAATGGATAGTCAGCTATTTTGGGCCTGGCCTTTGTAAGCACTGAAAGAAGCGTTGACTTGCCGGCATTGGGAAAACCTATAAGACCCACATCAGCAAGCAGTTTGAGTTCCAGAATGAGCCACCTCTCCACACCCGGATCACCACTTTCTGCAAAACGCGGTGCTTTCATAACCGGCGACTTAAACCTGGCATTACCTTTCCCACCTTTGCCTCCCTGAGCGGCTATCACTTTCTGGCCTGGCCTGGCCAGGTCAAACAACACCTCTCCGGTATCAGGATCTTTCAAGACAGTACCAACCGGTACTTTTATGATGAGGTCTTCACCATTTCTGCCATGTTTATTACCCCCCATGCCATTTCCGCCATTTTCAGACTTGTAATGCTGCTTATATTTAAAATCCATCAGTGTCTTTAAATTCGGGTCAGCTATCAGTATTATATCTCCACCGTCTCCACCATCTCCGCCATCGGGCCCACCAAAGGCCACAAACTTCTCCCTCCTGAATGAAATCACTCCATTGCCACCATCTCCGGCCTTTATATATATCCTGGCCCTATCTACAAACATAAAACCACCTATCCAATCCTTTCTAAGGATGCACTCCCGTTATATGTGAGTTTCAGGTAAAGTTCATCATTACCGTCTAATATGGCCCGGCTGACATATTTTCCCAGTTCCTTTTCTATTGTCGAATAATCTTCTTCATTAAATATAACGTCTGTAACATCACCAATTTCTATGGTCAAAACAATATAGTTCTCCCTGGCTTTATTATACCCTTTTATCAAAACATACTGTATTAAAGTATCCTTAATCCGATAAATCCTGGATTCCGCATCCATCACCCGGCTAATCTTCTTTATATATTCAACAGCCCTGTCCTGTTGCCCCAGCTGTATATATCCCATTATAACCTGTAGATCATTCATGTATATATGCCTGTAATCCCTCAGAATCTTTATTAAATCTTCTTCTGCAAGCATACCAAAAATCTCCCCCATATTCAAAAGGTTCTAGCTATGCTAGAACCTTGAACTCTATACAACCTCGTTGGCCGCTGGGATAATATTTACGTACTTCTTATCCTTGCCTCTGGTCTCAAACTTTACTATGCCATCATGCAGAGCAAACAGTGTATCATCCTTGCCGATACCTACATTTTTACCGGGACGAATCCTGGTGCCTCTTTGCCTCACCAGAATATTACCAGCAAGGACAAACTGACCATCAAATCTTTTCACACCAAGTCTTTTGGCCTCACTGTCTCTGCCGTTTCTTGTACTTCCCATACCTTTTTTATGTGCAAAAAGCTGAAGATCCATCATGCCAAATCCTCCTTTCTTTCACCTTAATGTGTTGCGGATAACTCTCCTCAATGCTCTTAAGCCCTATGACCAGGCCATCCAAAAGAACATTTATTTTCACCATATCGTCTCCGGAACCATAGTCCAGGACTTCAATATGAAAATCGCCTCTATCGATTTCAATAGAAAATTTTCCTTCAGTAAGTTTATTTAGAGATTCCGCACATGTCTGGCACAAAGCAGAAACCCCAGCACACACTATGTCTTTGCCATAAGGACCATATAGAGCATGCCCTCTTACGTTGACCGCATTAATGCGTCCATCTTTCCTGAGAATTTCAGCCTCTATCATAATTAAAAGTTTATCTTGTTTATCTCCAGTTCTGTGTAGGGCTGTCTGTGACCCTTCTTTTTACGCTCATTCTTCTTTGCTTTATACTTATACACAATAATCTTGGGGGCCTTGCCTTGAACCTTTACCTTTGCCTGGACACTTGCACCCTGCAAAACCGGTGTCCCCACTGCTACATTGCCATCATCTTTTTTCACAAGAAGTACTTTATCCAGGCTAATCTCATCACCTTCATTGGCCTTCAATTTTTCGACCCTTACGACATCGCCCTCTGCTACCCTGTACTGTTTACCACCAGTCTCTATAACTGCGTACATTTTTTACCCTCCTCAACACAAGACTCGCCGGAACAAGGTAATCATTTTAAACCCTCCCCGAGCGGTTTACCTTAAGTATTCTAACATAAGGTTTAATCCTTGTCAATGATGCTCCACATCAATTCAGTTGCCATCCACAAGATAGATTTTATAACCATCCAGGGTTAAATTTCTATTATCCTTTATAATTATTTCAGAATCAGATAGATTTTTTAAATCTATGAGAAACATGTTGCCCTCTGTAAATGCCTCCATCATGAATGGATTCAATTCCACCACTATAGCTCTGTCTGGAAAGTTTTGAGCAAGCCTAATTATTTCACGCTTTATTTTGCTCAACAGATACTCCTCGGTAAACACCCATCCTCTTCCGTGGCAGTAGGGACACTGATCAACAAAATAGCTATAATTAGTATCTTTTTCCTTTTTTCTGGTTAACTCCACAAGCCCAAGGGCTGTAATATCCACCACATTAGTCTTTACCCGATCTTTTTTTACCAGCTCTTTAATATATCCTATCAGAGCATTCCTGCTCTCCTCTAATGACATATCTATAAAATCAATTATTATTATTCCGCCTATATCCCTGAGTTTGATTTGTCTGGCTATCTCTTCAGCCGCCTCGAGATTTATAGCAAATACGGTTTCCTCAAGGGTCTCCTTTGAAGTAAATTTGCCGCTGTTTACATCAATAACAGTTAGGGCTTCAGTGGTATCTATGACAATATATCCTCCGCTCTTTAGATTTATCTTTCTCATAAAGATGTTTTCAATACTGTCTTCTATGCCAAAGCTCTTAAATATATTAGGGTCGAGCCTCATCTTCAGTTTTGGTAAAAATGAGGGCATTTCAGCAGATAAATAGCTATGCAGGTATTCAAAATCCTCTACGCTGTTTACCACAATCTCATCAGTATCAGAGGTAACCATGTCCATCAATGAATTCTCAAGCATGCTGACATCTCTGTAGAGTGGTACAGGAACTGTAAACATTTCGTATGTACTCAAAATTTGAGCCCATTTATCAAGAAGTTTTTTCAGGTCAAATCTTAATTCATCCAATTCAACGTCTGCGGCGTTTGTCCTCATAATAATTCCCATATTTCCTGGTTTTAATTGTTTCGCTTTCTCCCTTAGCTTTTTCTTTTCCTCTTCCGAGTCTATCCTATGCGAAATGCCAATATTATTGGCAAACGGCATAAGTACCAGGTATCTTCCAGGAAGAGTAATATCCATGGTGAGTTTTGGTCCTTTTTTCCCGATAGATTCTTTTGTTACCTGTACAATAGCAAAATTACCTGGTGCTATTTTATTCATTTCGTTCTTTTTTAACGGCAGATATGCATTTTTCTTATATCCTATATCCACAAAAGCCGCTTCCAGCCCTGGTACTATATTTACCACCCTGCCCTTGTAAATATTTCCATAAAGCCTTTCAACAGGCTCCACTCTAAACTCCAGGATACTGCCATATTCGGCTAATGCTATTCTTCTTTGACCTGTATAGGAATCAATTATTAGCTGTTTCATTAATTCACACCCACCAGCATTGGTGTATTCTTTTCCCTATCTATATACTGCTCAATCCTGGTTATAAATACATCTGTTTCTTTGAATTCTACTCCATTAAAATCCAAATAGGCTTTTAAGACATACATTGGATTTATGCTTTCAGAAGGACTTGAAGCTAACCATAATTTTATATTTTTATCATCTCTAACTGAAAACTCATATATCAGTGTTCTTATACCTATGCTTTTTGTACCTTTTTTTGTTTTCTTTTCAATAACAATCTCATCTTTTAAAAATCTATCAATCTCAAAGAGAATGTCTTTCTTAAAAGGATAATTAATCTCATACTCAGCACTATTGATAATACTATTCAGCGACTTTGACTTAGGATTTATTAAAACAGCATCAACTATCATCATGCCTGAAGGCAATACAAGGTTCATTCTCTCCATAAATTTTTCAGGTGTTATACTCTTACTCATATCCAGGTCAAAATATTCCGCGCAGCTAATATATCCCAGAGAGAGGGGTGGAGAAAAATTCATCCTGGGCTTGGGATTAAAACCTTCTGTAAGTGCAAAAGGAATATCAGCCCTCCTCAATGCCCGTTCCAGTGCCCTTATGATATCCAGGTGCGAAATATATCTCACCTCTTTACCTTTTGTATATTTTACCCTAATCCTGTCCATAACATTTCAGCCCCTCTTCAAAGTCCTCGATGCCGCATTTTATGCAAAACTTCCTGCAATCAAATGTTGTCCTTCCCTTATATGCCCTGTCTCTCTCTCTCCTGAGAAACTCTTTATCTACCCCTGTATCAATATGATCCCAGGGAAAGACTTCATCATCTGACCTTTTTCTCCCTGCATAAAAATCCGGGTCCACTCCGGTCTCTTTAAATGCATCCATCCAGATGTCAAAATTAAAGTATTCATTCCATGAATCAAAACGACATCCCTTTTCCCAGGCCCTTTTAAGTACCATGGAAATCCGCCTGTCGCCTCTTGATATAACTGCCTCTAAAAAACTAAGTCGTGCATCATGATAGGTAAATCTCAGGGCTTGTCCCTTTATTTTGCTTCTTATGACTGACTGTTTTCTGTGAAGTTCATCCATACTGTCCTGTGCTTCCCACTGAAATGGTGTGTGGGGTTTGGGGACAAATGACGATGCACTGAGTGTTACAGTCAAACCTCTGATATTCCCATGCAATCTTTTGTATTCCTGCAATACCCTTTCTCCCAATTCCGCAATGCCAATGAGGTCCGCATCAGTCTCAGTCGGCAGCCCAATCATGAAGTAAAGTTTTACAGTTCGCCATCCGAATTTAAAGGCCGCCGAAACTGCATTGACCAGATCATCTTCGGTAACATTTTTATTAATGACGTCTCTCAGCCGCTGTGAACCGGCCTCAGGGGCAAAGGTAATACCAGATTTTCTAACCTCCTCAATCTTGTTAAATATATCCACGTAACTGGCATCTATTCGTAAAGACGGTAGGGATATACCCACGCCTTTTTCCTTAAACTCATCTATCAACGATTCAATGAGTTCATTTAAAAAAGTATAATCACAACTGCTTAAAGATACCAGTGATATCTCATCATAGCCGGTCGATGCTACAAGTTTTTTGGCCAGTTCCATAAGATTTTCAACTGATCGTTCTCTTATTGGCCTGTAAATCATGCCCGCCTGGCAAAAACGGCATCCCCGAGTGCATCCTCTGAATATCTCTAACATAATGCGGTCATGCACCGTCTGAAGATAAGGAACTATCATTTTATCAGGATAATAAGTTTCATCCAAATCCCTAATGACTCGCTTTTTTATTTTTGATGGCAGTTCACGGCTTACAGGTTCTACGCTTCTGACTGTCCCATCCTCATTATATGTCATAACGTATAGAGATGGTACATATACCCCCTCTATATTGGCCATATTCCGCAATATTTCTTTCCTGGACATACCACTTTCCTTGCACTTTTTATAGACGTCAACTATTTCGCCTATTACCTCTTCACCCTCTCCCATAACAAAAAAATCTATAAACTGGGCCAAAGGTTCGGGATTATATGCACAGGGCCCACCCGCTATTACCAGAGGATCTCTGTCACTTCGTTCTGCAGCGTCAAGAGGTATCCCTGCCAGAAAGAGCATATTCAAGATGTTTGTATAGCTCATCTCATACTGTAGAGTAAAGCCTACAAAATCAAAATCCTTTACCGGTGTCATACTCTCCAACGAGAAAAGTGGTATTCCTTCTTCTTTCATAATCTTTTCCAAGTCTACCCAGGGTGCAAACACCCTTTCACAAATTATATCTTCCCTTTCGTTTAAAAGGTGATATAATATTTTAATCCCCAGGTGAGACATACCTATCTCATATATATCTGGAAAGGCAAATGCAAACCTTACCATGCCTTCATTGAAATCTTTATGAACACTGTTTAATTCGTTTCCTATATATCTTGCTGGTTTTTCAACCCGCGGCAGTATATCATTCAATATTTTATCCCTGAGCATATTACTCCTCATTTCCTTAGTGTATATAATGATATTAATATTTTACCATATAATTAATTTATTTTTTCACTTCTTGATTGATTACAGTCAACGGGTCTACAGCCTTTTCATCCTCCCACACCTCAAAATGCAGGTGCGGAGAAGTAGCTATTCCGGATGTGCCAACCTTACCAATAATATCATTTTGCTTTACTTTGTCATCTATCTTTACAGTTATATCAGAAAGATGAGCATATAGAGTCTTTAACCTATCTGTATGTTTCAATATAACATAATTCCCCAGTTCATTATCCACATCTATTTTCTCTACGGTGCCGTCCAATGCAGCTTTCACCGGGACACCTTCTTCAGCCTCAATGTCTATTCCCTGATGCATCCTCAGGTCATTAAAGACAGGGTGTATCCTCATGCCAAAGTTTGAAGTGATAGGACCATCAACTGGTAATATCATTTCCTGTTCGGAATCGAAATTGCCCAATTCCTGAAATACTGAAACTATCCTATCACGAAACACCGGGATTTGATTGAACACATATTTTATCCCATTAATACCATCATCTATGGTATAATCATAGGACAGGCCTTTTTTTACATATCCCATTATATTATCTATAAATGATGCCTTAATAGATGACAAACTGAGCAGGATTGCCAGTATTAAGAGTGACCCGGCAATCTGCTCCAGGATAAGAGCAGCCCTGTTTTTATTATTTTTTTGTCCGACTCTCCTGATCTTTCCTCTGTATGGTACTTTATACATAAGGAGGCCTCCTTCGTCCTTATTCTCATTAATAAAATATATTTGAAGGAGGCACTCTTTATTACACTATTCATCTTTTTTGTCCAGCAACGGATTTACTATCTCGCGCCAGGCCAGGTCCCCCCGTGAAAGCCCCTTTATCAACACTTCAGCCGAAGCTGTATTCGTAGCCAGTGGTATATTATGGACATCGCAAATGCGTAGAAGCGCTGTTATATCTGGTTCATGAGGTTGAGCCGTCAACGGGTCCCTTAAAAATATCACCATATCCATTTCATCCTGTGCGATCATAGCACCAATCTGCTGGTCGCCGCCCAGTGGGCCAGGCTGAAATTTATTCACCTTAAGTCCTGTGGCTTTTTCTACCAATTCACCCGTGGCTCCTGTAGCATATAAAGTGTGGTTACTTAATATATCCTTATATGCCAGAGCAAAATTGACCATTTGCTCTTTTTGGGCATCATGAGCTACCAGAGCAATATTCAATAAAATCACTCCTTAGAAGTTTATCTTCTGTCTCCTCATACCTACACTCACAACAAGACCTACAGCCATCATATTGGCAAGAAGCGAACTGCCACCATAGCTCATAAATGGCAGGGTTATACCTGTTATAGGCATAAGGCCAATGGTCATCCCTATATTTTCAAATATCTGAAATAAAAACATAGAAACTACCCCAATACATATATACATCCCAAATTCATCTTTGGCATTCATGGCAATTCTGATTATCCTGTATACAACAATGAGGTAAAGAACCACCACAATTGAAGCTCCTATAAACCCAAACTCTTCACCGACCACCGAAAAAATAAAATCGGTATGGGATTCAGGGAGAAAATTTAGCTGTGTCTGTGTACCATTATATAGTCCCCTCCCCGTGAGCATACCAGACCCCACTGCAATCTTAGACTGAATTGCATGATATCCAGCGCCAAGTGGGTCAAGACTGGGGTTTAAAAAAGTGAGGATTCTATTCTTTTGATGTTCCTTGAGTGCAAAAAACCATACAAATGGCATTGTAACTGCAGCAGTTATACCGCCCGTTAAAATCCATCTAAAATCAATACCAAAAACAAACAGCATACCTATCGTAATAGCAACAAACACCAGTGCTGTCCCCAGGTCTGGCTGTACAAAAATCAATATAAAAGGAGCACCCACATGCAGCAAGACCATAAAAATATCCTTCAAATTATTAAGCGGCCCTTCCTTTTCTGAAAGGAACTTGGATAATGTTATGATAATTGCCACCTTTGCAAACTCCGATGGCTGGAGGTTAAACGGCCCCAAAGGTATCCAACTCTGTGCACCCTTTGACTCATGGCCTATGACCATAACCAGAAGTAGAAGTGCAATATTTAGAATATAAATATATGTGCTATAGCTACCTAAAAAGTTATAATCTATACTTATTATAACAATAAAAGCTATTGTAGCTATTGCAAGCCATAAAACCTGCCTTAATACCATAGAATAAGAACCCGTCTCCTGCACATGAGTCGCACTGCTTATAGCAATTATACCTATTGCAGAGATAAGGTATATACAGAGTAAAAGAAAAAAATCAATATTTTTAATAAGCTTTTTATCTATCATGATAAACCACCCCATACTCTCCAATTATAGCATATAGTGAGGTGGTATTTTAAATGAAAAATATGGATTATCATCTGCCAATATTCTTCATCCTTTTAATTGGTACATTAGCAACAAGTTCGGGTATATTTGCATTATCAGAACTCCTCACTATATTGGCTATCTTTATCTCCAATCCATCAGGATCGATTTCGATATAATCAGAAATAACTTTGACGATGTCGTTCTTTATCATATCAAGATATTGAGGATACACATTTGTTCTATCCTGGACCAAGATTGAACGAAGACGCTCTTTAGCAACATCCTTACTGTTGCCCTTAGAAGATAATGTATCAAAAAAACCCATGAATAACACCTCCCTATTTTACACCCATACCAAACAGCCTTTTTAAACGTCCAAAGAACCCATCATCTGTCTCCAGCTCCATAAAAGGTACTTCCTCTCCAAGAAGTCTTCTGGTTATGTTCCTATATGCCTTGCCTGCCAACGATTTTTCATCCGTTATAGCAGGCTCTCCCCTATTGGTGGAAATAACAATTTTTTCATCATCGGGAATAACACCTAAAAGCGTTATGGCAAGAAAATCAAGCATATCATCTATGCTCAGCATATCATTTCGTTTTACCATATCCATACGTATCCTGTTAATAATTAGCAATGCATCTCTGAGGTCGTTAGCCTCAAGTAAGCCTATTATCCTGTCTGCATCCCGTACAGCTGACATCTCCGGGGTAGTAACTACTATGGCTCTATCTGCTCCAGCAATTGCATTTTTAAAGCCCTGCTCAATGCCAGCCGGACAATCTACGATGACAAAATCAAATTCCTCTTTGAGCTCATTGCTAAGTTTTTGCATCTGCTCGGGACTTACTGCAGTTTTATCCTTGGTTTGTGCAGCCGGCAATAGATAAAGCCCCTCAAAACGCTTGTCCTTTATTAAAGCCTGCTTTAGTCTGCACTCTCCCTCCACAACATCTACTATGTCATATACTATCCTGTTTTCCAGACCCATAACTACATCAAGATTTCTAAGTCCTATATCAGCATCCACCAGAGCTACCTTATTACCAGTCAGTGCCAGCCCGGTCCCAATATTGGCTGTTGTGGTTGTCTTACCTACACCACCTTTACCTGACGTTACTACATATACTGTTCCCATTATTACTCCCTCCTCATCTTATATTTTACAACATTTTACTTTTCTGGTTAAGAGGTTCTATTACAATTTTTTCATCTTTTATATATGCAATTTCAGGAACATCAGCACGATATCTTTTTCTGTCCGGTGCACGAGAAATGATATTTCCTATTCTTATCTGAAGACTTTCCATCCTGAATGCGGCAATGATGGCATCATTTCTGTCCGGATAACCTGCATGTAAAAGCCCGTTTGTCCTACCCATTATTAGAATATTCCCACCGGCTTTTATCTCTGAACCATCATTGGCATCCCCCAAAACCACCACATGCCCTGATGTTTCAATAACCTGTCCTGACCTTACAGTACCCTTAATAAATTTCACAGATTCATCATTTTTCTGTTCTGTGGGATTTAAAAATAGTGTTTTGAATCCATATCGCGCCTCCAGAAGTTCTCTCATCATATTTCTCTCACTATGGTTCATTTCTTTGCCTTTCACTACTGCCTTCATCTGTGAACCTTTAAAAAAGTTAGAAGACCTCTCCAACCTATCTACAAGGTCATTGTATGCATCAGCAAAGGCTTCATTTTCATCAATGCTGATAATAAGTCTATTTCTTGTACCTCTTATATCAACCCTTGACATAATCCCCCTCCATATCTACTCATTTGTTATTTCTCCATTTTTTATGAAAATCCTTCTACATTATTAAAAAAAATAGATAGTTTAATTAAAATCTATCTATTGAACGACGTTATTTTTAGTTTGATTCTCCTCCGGTTTATTCAAGTCAAAGTAGGCATCGAAAATACTCTTGGCCACATAAGCAGAATAACTGCCGCTGCCTCCTTCGTATATAACAACCGCCACGGCAATTTCAGGCTTATCAAAAGGTGCAAAACCTACAAACCAGCCATAGGGTTTGTAGGGAGGCCTCTCAGCTGTTCCTGTTTTACCACCCAAGGATATGGGATAGTTGACAAAAGCACCTGATGCAGTTCCTCCCATTTCAGTAACAGCTTTCATACCTTCTTTAATATACTGGATATATTCTTCATTAAGGTTTAATTTATCCACTACTTCGGGATTTGATTTTTTAACCACTTTCCCATCAAAGCTATCTATCTCTTTCATAAGATGCGGTCTATACCTTGTCCCGCCATTAACCAATGTTGCTATATAGTTGGCCATTTGAAGGGGCGTAAAAGAGTTCTGGCCCTGGCCTATAGAAGCATTCAAAGTCATACCAAGATTCCACTGGGCACCTTTTATTGCATATAATATCTTGTCCCTAGCTTCTTTATCCTTTATACCCAGTTCATTAAGCTTCTTCAAAATCACACTATCCCGTATCTCCCCTGCCTCTACCAGTTTTGCCAGTTCATCCAGCTGCTCTTGATTTATCATCTTAAGTACATTCTTAATATAATAAAGGTCATTTATTGCTACATCCTTCAAAGCATCTGGACTGGCTACAATCCCTGCCTGTTCCTCAATCTCTATCCCTGTCTTTTCCCCAAGGCCGAATTTTCTTGCATATTCAGCAAGCTTATCTATGCCTAACCTTCTTGAAACCTCAAAAAAGTAAACATTGCAGGAAACCTGAATGGCCTTTGTAATATCCACCAGCCCATGGGTCCTGTGATATTCATTCCACAACCAACATGCCGGCTTATGGGCATAAGGATAGACACCTGTATCCAGTATCTTTTCATCAGGGGTTACGACACCTTCCATGAGTCCAGCTATGCCTGTAACCATTTTAAAGGTTGACCCTGGTGGTATTGCACCTTTTGTAGCATAATTCCATAAAGGTTTTGGAGTACGCTCTGTAGCGTTTTGAGGATTTAATGCGGCATACTCCTCTATGGAAGGACTACCCTTTGCAAACACATTTGGGTCAAAACCAGGCACACTGGCTAATGCCAGAACCTCACCTGTGTTTACATCAATAACAACGGCAGCACCCATATTCGCATACTCTGACTTTACAAAGCCGTTTTTACCTTCCCTTATATTTTTCATAGTTTCTACCAGGCTTTGCTCTGCTGCTTTTTGCACTTTCTCATCGATTGTTAGTTTTACAGTGTCACCCGGAACAGGCTCCTTATTTGATACACTCCTCACCTTCCTCCCCAAGGCATCTACCTCCACATATTCACCCCCATCGGTACCCTTTAGATATTCTTCAAAAGCTTTTTCAATACCAACTGTACCGATAAGGTCGTCGGGTCTGTATTTTTCCGGGTCCAGCTGTTTCATGGTCTCCGGGTCTATCCTGCTGATATAACCCAAAACCTGGGATGCAAGAGTTCCTTCTGGATACTGCCTTATTGGTTCAACATCCACTATTATGCCGGGAAGATTTATGTGTTTTTCCTCCAGCTCGGCCACTGTCTCTTCTGATATATCCCTGGCTATGGTCACGGGTTGATATGATTTATATCCCTGTTCTGACATTATAGTGCGAATGTTCATTATTTCTCTCATTTCTTGCGGTGTATAAGAATCATCTATCCCGTATTTTTTTTTCAAAAAATCCCAGGCCTTTTTAGCATCAGCTTCAATTGATATCCCATGGTCACTTTTCCAGCGTTTTTCTCTTGCTCTAATTGTTTCTTCGCTTACGCCTTCATTTTCAAAGTTCTTGAAGTTAAAATATACATTATTTGCATCGTCCAAAAAAATAGGAAAAGTGTCAATGTATTCTTCACCATTTAGCTTTAAAATATTTATTGCGTCAAGTATCACTCTGTTGAGCTTGCTATCATCTATATTAGTCCTGACAATATCAACGCTAAAGCTCGGCCTGTTATTGGCAAGTTCTATTCCATTTCTATCCATTATCTTGCCTCTTGGTGCTTTGACAGTAATCAGCCTCAATCTCTTTTCATCCGACCATTCACGGTAATAACTGCCCTGAACTATCTGGAGCTGAATCAATCTGGCAAGTATAAAGGAAAAAAGGATGGCAACAATAATAATGAATGCAATAAGTCTCTTGTGAAATTCTTTTGTTTCCATAAAACCATTCCTTTAGAATATTGTTTTATTCTTCTTAATTAATGCAAGGTTGTTTAGTCTGATTAGATATCCATAGGTTAAAAATATAATTATGCCATTTAATACTGATTCTGGAAGTATCAGTGCCAGAAAAGACATCCATATATCAGCCTTATATGATAACAAAATTTTTATAAAAAGTATAATTATACCCTTATAGACACTGCCTATTATTACGAAAAACAAAGCCGCAAATGGGTTCTCTTTAAAAATGTTTTTACTGATTCTCCCCGCAAAAAAACCAAATGTGGTATAAATAATGCTGTATATTCCAAAAACTGGGCTATAAAATAAATCCATCAAAACCCCTGCAATCATGCCATAAATCATACCTTCCCATTGCCCATTCAGTATTGAAAAAGCTGCAATAAATATCAAAAGAATGTCTGGAGAAATATTGTAAATAGAAAGAAAAGGCAGTATGGCAGTCTGTATGGCGAAACACAGCACTAAAAGGAGTAAAATTATAACATATCTCCTCATTGGCCACCTACCTTCCCCATATCAATTTTATAATTGTAAGTTTTTATTACCAAAACATCTTCCAGCCTTTGAAAATCTGCGTCCGGTTTTATTATAACAGTTTTATACAGGTCTCCATGACTATTTTCCACGTTTATAACCTTTCCTATATAAATTCCCTCAGGGAAAACTCCTCCAAGCCCTGATGTTACAACATCATCACCTGGTTTAACATCCGATGTCATAGGCAGGTATACTGCCCTGGCCAGACCCTGTACCTTCAGGTCAACATCGCCGTGCAGTATCCCATTGTCTCTTGTCCTATTTATGCGTATACTTACAGAGCTGTTTTCATCAATGATAGAAAGTACCTTTGACCACTGGTCATAGGCTTCAATTACAGTCCCGACCAGGCCTTTATCGGTAACAACAGCCATACCTTCCTCTATGCCGCTACCCTTACCGACATCAATTGCAAAAATGTTAAACCATCCGCCGCTGGATTTACCGATGACCTTTGCACCAATCATATCGTAATGAGGATTTGCTTCTTTGTAAGCAAGAAGATTTTTGAGCCTCTCATTTTCCTGCTTCAGTTTCTCTGCCTGGAGTTTCAAATCATCATAGTCCTCCTCCAGGATTTTTAATCTTTCGTTTTCACTCTTCAAATTGCCTATGTCTCTTATGGAATAAACAAAATTGGAGAAGCTGCCGCCAAGCTCGTACAAGGCGCTGCTCACAGGTTTTATCAAAGTACCCGATATAAATTCCATTCCTGGTATATCGGTTCTGCCTGAAAAATTAACGCCCATCAATATAAGTATGATTAAAACCACAGCTCCAATGATTAAAAAATCCCTGTATTTCCCCCACCAGGGCAAAATTCTCCCCCCTATCTGGATACACCAGATATTCTTTTAAACAGGTTAACCTCTTCCAGTATTTTACCTGTACCCAATGCCACACAGTCCAGTGGAGATTCAGCAATTTCTACTGGCATGCCTGTTTCCTGTTTTACAAGTTTATCCATTCCGTCTAAGAGAGCACCTCCGCCTGCGAGCATTATACCTTTGTCCATTATATCAGCAGCAAGTTCAGGCGGAGTCCTCTCCAGTGTAGATTTTATTGCCTCTATTATGGCAGAAATAGGTTCTTTCATTGCCTCCATTATCTCGGTAGAAGAAATTTTTAACGTTTTTGGAAGCCCTGTAATCAAATCCCTGCCTCTTATCTCCATAGTCTCCTCTTTTGCCTTGGGATATGCCGAACCAATGGTTATCTTTATCTCCTCGGAAGTCCTTTCACCTATCATGAGGTTGTATTCTCTCTTGATATAGCTTATTATTGATTCGTCCAGCTCATCTCCTGCAATCCTTAAGTTCTTGCTGGTAACAATACCTCCCAATGAAATTATAGCCACATCGGTTGTGCCGCCTCCAATATCAACTATCATGCTTCCTGTGGGTTCTTCAACAGGTAGGCCTGCACCAATTGCGGCTGCCATAGGTTCTTCTACAAGGTGCACTTCCCTGGCTCCAGCCTGCAGAGTGGCCTCTTCAACCGCCCTTTTCTCAACTTCAGTAACGCCAGAAGGCACGCCAACAACCACCCTTGGTTTTCTGATACCTGACCTGGCATTGGTCTTACCAATAAAATATTTGAGCATAGACTGTGTAATATCAAAATCAGCGATTACTCCATCCTTCATAGGCCTTATGGCTATGATATTGCCAGGGGTACGGCCGACCATCCTCTTTGCTTCTTCACCTACAGCCAGAACTTTTTTGCTTTCCCTATCTATTGCCACAACTGATGGCTCTCTTACAACAATTCCTTTGCCTCTCACAAAGACCAGGGTATTAGCAGTACCAAGGTCTATTCCAATATCCTTAGATAAATTCATTGACATGACACCTCTCTATCCTATTAGTTCTTCGTCTTTAAAGCTAAAATATTTGCCATCACCAATAATCACATGATCCAGTACCTCTATGCCAAGTATCCTGCCGCTTTCCACAATTCTCCTTGTGACCTCAATATCCTCATTACTGGGGTGCGGGTCACCGCTGGGATGGTTGTGAACCATTATAATAGCAGCACTTGATTTTTTAATGGCTGACTTGAATATCTCTCTTGGATGTACCAGAGAGGAGTTCAAACTGCCAATTGAAATATTTTCTATAGCAATTATATTGTTTTTGATGTCAAGAAGTATAGTTTTAAAATACTCTTTCTTTAAATAGCGCATTTCGCCCATAAGTATTGCTGACACGTCAGCAGGCGATTTAATTATATACTTTTTCTTTTCGGGCATACTGTATAATCTTTTTCCCAGCTCTATGGCTGCCTTTATAAGTACTGCTTTCGATGTCCCCATACCTTTGAAAGCAGCTAATTCTTCTATGCTATTATCCAGCAATGCTTCCAGTCCATCTTGAGAGATAAGATTTTGGGCTACGGCCAGAGCACTTTCCCCTTTTATTCCTGTCCTGATAATTATTGCCAAAAGTTCGGTATTTGATAACGCCTCCGGGCCATAATTTAACATTCTTTCTCTCGGTCTTTCTTCCTCTGGAAGATCCTTTATCTTTAGGTTATATTCTCCCAAATTCTACACTCCAATCTTTAAAAGGTCAATATCCCATTTTAAAAGCATCTCTCTGAGTTTACCAAGTGGCAGACCTACTACATTATAATAACATCCTTTTATTCTCTTAACAATAAGGGAACCTTTACCTTGAATGGCATAAGCACCCGCTTTATCCATCGGTTCCCTTAATTTTATATAATTTTCTATTTCCTCATCAGTAAGTTCGTTAATGAAAACCTCAGTACACTCATAGTCATTTAAAATCTCACCTTTGAAGGTATTAATCAAGGCCAGGCCAGTATATACCTCATGTACCCTGCCGCTCAATCTTTTAAGCATTATGTATGCATCATCCTCGTCGGCAGGTTTACCCATTATGATGCCATCAATGCAAACTATAGTATCTGCTCCAATTATAATTTTCCCCTCTGGCACCTTTTTCGATACAGATGTTGCCTTTTCCAGGGCAAGGCCTTTTACCATGTCACCAGGCGTATTACCCTTTAATACCTCATCAATATCACTGGGAATTATTTCGAAATTCAGCCCCAATTGTTCTAATAATTCCTTTCTCCGTGGAGATGATGATGCAAGAATAAATTCAGTCATAGTATCACCTTAATTATCTGTTATAATATACATATACACCCAGCAGCATACCAACCACTGAAAGCAGATTAATCTTCAAGCCCAAAGAAAGTAAAAATTCAAGATTTAACACATTCAATGCCAGGTTAATGGGTATTTTAAATGCAATGGTCTGAGACCTGCCAAGCAAAGGTACCCACCCTGATAAAAATTCTCCAAGGAAGCTTCCAACCACTGCAAATATCAATACAAGGGCTGCAAGGTACCACAGACTTTTATTCCTCCTCAATTATATCATCCCCTTAAATTTTTAATTGAAACCTCCACATTGGACTTTAATACATCCTTGGCAGTATTAGATGCCAGACCCACAAAAAAGCCAGTCCCCAAACTCAATAGGCTTAATACAGGCAAATTGGCAAACATATTGATATTATTTATTATCAATGAAGAAACAGTTACTTGGGCAGCATTATGTGCAAGCGCACCAAATATGCTGACGCCAACCATACTGAAATATTTATTAAAATATTTTAGAACAATCCACATAACGATAGTGCTTGTTATCGCACCACTCAAACTATATAATAGACTGGAAACTGCTCCACCCAAAAGAGTGCCGAGCACTGACCGTATAATAGATACAAGAAGTGCATCAGGAAGGCCAAACACATACAAAGTCAAGAGCGAAGCGATGTTGGCCAGGCCCAATTTTGCACCCGGTGCTATAAATGGTATCGGAATCATATTTTCAAACACATGAAGCACAAGCCCTATGCATATTAGCATTGACAAATACATCAGCTTAAAAGTATTTTGCCTCATTTGCGACACCCTTTTACAATAATCACTTTTTGATTTTAGTGTACAAAGCAGTATTCCACAAATGATAGCAACATCTATGCACCTGATCGTTCGTCTTAATACTCTAATAATTCGTGGCTTGGTTCCGCCGGGTACGCCTCCATTCGGCGTCCT
>JASEJQ010000045.1 GCA_030016635.1 Thermoanaerobacteraceae bacterium
ATTGCGTATTCATCCCCGTCACAAGTAACGGGGCTTTCTGCTAAGCTTCAGGTAATCATTCTAACATAATTTTTTCTGTAATGACAACTTAAAACAAAAAGCAGGTAAAACCTGCATTGAGCTTATACTATTGGCCCTGATTATTCTGCATATCCAACTGTGCCTGCACTCCCTGGTTTTCACTGTCCTGAGGCTGCTGGGTGTTTTGACTCTCCGGGTTTTGTGGGTTAGCCTGACTGGTCTCCTTTATTATACCCTGGAACATAGACTCAAATAGCTTTTGAAACTCCTGATTTAACATGTCATCAATATTTTGAGGTATCTCACCTGGAACAGCACTCTGCTGAGCTGCCTCAGGCTTTACCAGCGGCTCAAAGGGATTTTCTTTGCCACTGCCTTTAATCTTCTCAGAGTCTACCTCCATGTCCCTGCCCATACTGTAGTACTCTAAGGATAGGTTCATATCAATTCCGCCATTTTCATCTACACTCATGCTGATATTTTTATAATTAAAGAGCCTCTTTGAATCCTCTAAAAGGGTAAGGAGGTTTACGGCCTGTATGTAACTCCCTTTAATGTCCATGCTGACCGGCACTATACTATATTGAGGTTGTTGAGATTGTGTATCATTCCCCCCATTGTTGCCATTAGCCTCTGCACTTTTACTCTCCTCATTAAACTGTATACTCTGCTGCTGCATCCCGCTGGTCGTAATCATGCTATCTAAGGACTTTAGCAGTGACTCAGTATCCCTAGTATATGGTATAACCTCGAGCATGTCCGAGATTTCTGACTGTGCCTTTGCTATTTTCTGCTTTACATCAGAAGAATTGGAGAGGAGTTTTTCTAGGGTGTCTTCTTTCCTGGCAATATCGGACTGAAGCTTCTGTATTTTACCGTATTGAGGAATTAACACATAGTTACCGTAAATCAAGAGGGTACAGAATACAACCGCAAATATAAGGAGGTTTCTTTCTCTACCGGTAAGTTTCATTTGGCCTCGCCTCCCACCTTTAATGTTACGTCCATCTGAAAAGTTAATAAACCGCTTTCATCTGCAGCCGAGGACTTTATAGATACATCTTTCACAATCTCTATGCTCCGCAGATTCAGGGCAAAAATAACTATGCTGCTATTGTCTCTGGCCTGGCCTTCCAGTGAGACGTTCTTTCCATTGAGTGTTAGTGATCTTATGGAGAGGTTTGTCGGTACACAGCCGGCTATATCCTCAATTAATCCCGAGGCAGGGACTCTTTCTTTACTTAGCAGTTTTACCACATCATTATGAACTTTTATCTCATTTTCCATCTGGGTCAATGTGTCTATGTCTTTCTGCACAGGGTCAAGTGACTTTATCTGGGACTCAAGGCTCTTATCCAGTGAGCTTAGGCTGTATATCATGTAATATGGCAGGCTCAAAAGTACTCCTAACAATATAATTCCTATTATAATAAAGGTGCCCCATACAACAATCTCTCTACTTCTTCTTTTTTTCCTTATGTAATCCGCAGGTATCAGGTTTATGTCCTTCATGGTTTTCACCCTCTAATGGAAGCACCAAAAGCATTTAAAATAAACATGTATGGTTCGGGTAAAAAATTGTTTATAGGTATTACCTCAATGTTAAGGCTTTCAGAAATATATGCTGACAATGGAGCAAAACGTGAGCCGCCGCCAGTAATGACCACATTCTCTATGCCCTCTGTCCTGTATCTTGAGACATAATAGTCTAAATATCTGGTGAGGTCTCCAACAAAGCCTTCAAACATTACAGATGGGTCAATATTTATCTCTTCAGATGGGTGGTTTATCTTCAGGTCTTCAGCCTCATCTAAAGAGATATTGTGGAAATTAGAAATAAGCTGTGTAATGTTATTACCGCCAAAATCAAAAATCCTGCTGAACGCAAAGTGACCACTATAAAAGAAAGAGGCCACGCTTTTCTTTCCGCCAATGTCTAAAATAAGATAATCGTTATAATTAAAATCCTTTATATACTCTGCAGCTTTTATAATGCAGTTTTGATAAACATCTATAGCGGATAGTTTAAGATTTAAACTATCCGCTAACTTAAGATAACCATCTATCAAGGGCAAAGGTGCAGCAAACAGAAGTATTTTTTGCCTCTTATCCTCTCCCTCATCGATTATCTCCATTGGTCTGAAGTCAATAATATACTCATCTAAAGAAGTCGGAATATACTCATCAGCCATATTATTTACAAGCTGCGGAAGCTCCTTGGCAGGTACTACAGGCACCTCTATATCCCTTATGATTACTGCAGAGCTCAATACAGAAAATACAACATTGGAACTTCCAAAACGGCCCTTCCCCTTAAAGCATGGAGCCATGGCCTCTTTTAGTGCATTACTGTCTTTAATATATCCATCCTCAATTGACCCTTCCGGTGTCTTTATTAACCTGAATAAAGGCTTAGATATATCCCTTGGGGTTATTTTCACTATCTTTACACTGGTATTTCCTACGTCTATACCAAGATATTTACCACGAAGCCTTTTCTTTATATCAGCCATTTCGCACCTCATGCCTTAGATTTTTTGAAACAATCTCAGCAGCCCGTGTTATCACTGCGGCGATGTCCGCATTAAACTGTGCCGTCAGCTCATTGGTCCTGCTATAGATTTCTCCCTCATCTGTGACCACATACTTTGGAGGAAGACTGTTGAGGGCAATGGCTGCCACATCATACCTGCACTTCTCGCACATACATACACCCAGGTCCCTCATGACATCGTCAAGCATGTCAAATACAGCCTCTTCCATATAATTTTTAAGCTGCATTTTCTCCCCTCCTCGTATAATTAAATATATAGAGAATTTCCAGTTAAGGTCTAATGCCTTAAACAGGAAACAATACGCCTCTAATAAATTGCTATTTGACAAGTCAATAAATTTATTCCAACAAGCTATGCTACACCAACCAACTTTACTTGGTATTTTTAGTTTAATATTACTTTTTGGTGTATCTTCTGATATCATTGTTATATAGCCTTAACAATGGCTCGGAAGCTCTGGCTTCCTCCTGTAGAACCTTTTAGGTTACTACTCGGATTAGACTGTACCCCTGGGGCTGTTTGTTATCTTCTTACTCGTATGCTGTTCGTTCTCTTATCTGTTCCTTACCCTCAGCAAGGTAAGGTGCATCTAACAGATAGGTAGTATTTTCTGATAGGCGAGGATGTCGATGCAGCAGCCTGTCAGGGATACACCGAAACATTGGGCTAAATATACATGAAAGGGGGTTTTGCATGCCCAATACTTTAATTGTTGGTATCGACGTTAGAAGTCAATCGCTTGTTGTTAGGTTTATGGACCAAGATGGTAATGGACCTTGCAAGTCTTTTTCTGTTCCTAATGACCTTGAGGGTGCAGATAAGTTAATCTCTGATATTATTGCCTATGCTCTTAAAATGGAGGCTTCTACTATCAAAATTGGTATGGAGTCCACTTCCAATTATGCATGGCATTTGCACCTTCATTTGGCTTCATCTCCTGAGCTTTTAAACTTTAGTAGTCCTCTGTTTTATGTGCTAAATCCAAGTGTTGTCAAGGGTTTTAAAAAGACATACACTCATTTGCCTAAAACAGATGATATTGACTCCTTTGTTATTGCTGACTGTATTCGTTTTGGGAGAATAAAGCCATCTAATATACCTGATTCCCGTTATGCAGCTCTTCAAAGACTTACAAGGTTTAGATACCGTCTGGTCCAAAACTTGACTAAGGAAAAGAATCGTGCTTTAAATCTTATATACCTTAAGTTTTCTTCCTATGTTGCAGATAATCCTTTTAGTAATACCTTCGGTAAGGCATCTACATCTTTAATCGAAAGATTTACTCCTGATGAGATTGCCTCTATGCCTATTGAGGATATAGCAGAGTTTATCATAAGTGAAGGAAACAATAGGCTTAAAGACCCTGCTGTTATTGCTATAAAGCTTAAATCTTTAGCTAATAGAGCCTATAGATTAGACCCTAATTTAGTAGATTCTGTAGAGCTTACTCTTACTATGACCTTAGAAAATATTAGATTTTTTGAAAATCAGCTTAAAAAGCTTGATAAAGAAATTGAAAAACAGCTTAAAGCCTTTTCAAATACTCTCCAGACTGTCCCCGGTATAGGTCCTGTTATAGCCGCAGGAATTATAGCTGAAATTGGGGATATTCATAGATTTACTAATGAAGCTGCACTCGCCAAATTCGCTGGGCTTGTTTGGAATAAGTATCAATCAGGTAATTTCAATGCTGAAGATACCTCATTAGCCAAGTGTGGCAATTTCTATTTAAGATACTATCTTGTAGAGGCTGCTAATCTACTTAGGATGCATGTAGATGAGTATAGAGCCTTTCACTACAAGAAGTATAATGAGGTTAACAAGCATCAGCATAAGAGAGCCCTCGTCCTAACGGCACGCAAGGCTGTTAGACTGGTCTTTGCATTGCTGAGCAAAGGCCAAATCTATAGACCGGTAGGAGGGATATCATCTCTTTAAATGACTTATGTTAAATAAATTACCATATATTACCTGTAAACCATGCATTGTTTTTGGGTTTAGTAGTTATTGCCTTTTTTGAGCTAATTTAGTGCAGTTCTTTCCTTAATTTCCAATTTTGCTACTTGACATTACACCGTATGTCTATTCAATTTTCCATGTAATAATCTTCGTTATGTCTTCTGGATTGGTTTGACTAAAGTCAAAGGTAATGTCCGCTGTGCCGGTTCGGGTAATATTTTTATATTTTCCCGTAGATTTTATATGGACTGTGAAACTATAATAATTGTTGTGATCAGTACCATCCTTTAATACATCCTTCCCAGGATGTATATCTTCATACTCATTTTTGTCTGTGATTTTATCAGACGTAACTTCTATTACTATAGTACCACCGCTTGAAGAGGTCGGTAAATGAATTCCATCTATAAAATCTTTTATTACTTTGTTAGCAGCATTAATTTTTGCTTCAACCAACTCTTTATCGGTGTTGTGACCTTTTCCTTTAATTTTCCCAATTTCCGTATCAATTTCCGTATTAATGCTTTTCTTTATTTTATATTCACCATCAGCATCTTTTTCCTCAAATGCATACCTTACAATATTTAACCCGGACTCAGCAAGATATTGGGCCTTTGGTATATCACTGTATGCCATACCAATCCTATACTCCGAAAGTGATAAGCCAAGAAGTGAGATACCCAGTATAAACAGGAGTGATGTTATCATCAGGACAAATACCATGGCAAATCCTTTTTTATCTGACATCTTCACCACCTACTTCGGTAAATAAACAGCATTATTTAGTGTAAACCCATCAGTCCCTGTGATAATAACTGTAACTTTTCTTCCATCAATAGAAAACGTAAAACTCTTTACCTCATTAGCCAGTTCCTGACCATCATTATTATTCATACATATGCTATTTTTACTGCCATCATAATAATATACATTATTATCTACATATAATGCTTTATAAGTTTTACCACCACGAATTATATCCTTTATAGATATCTTTGAAGTATCTCCTACCTTTTTAATGTCACTTGTGATGACTTCCATAGCAGACCTCACATTTTGCTTTATTTCCATACTTTTTTCGCTTTTGACATAGGTATTTGATCCCGTATAGAATAATGATGTGGCCACTATCGCAACTACAGACATTATTGCCACAGCAGCCAAGATCTCAATAAGCGTAAAACCATCTCTTCTTTTCATTTTAGCCCCCATACCCATTTAAAAAATCTTGAGGGATTAAAACCATATTTGCTGTGGAGTTTATCATAAAGTGTCTGCCTTGTAATTGACTGATTTTCTGCATTCAGTTCATTCAGGCAGATTGCTATCCTCCTTAGTGTAGTGATTGGACCCCATTCAAAAGCCATATAAATAACCACTGCGGCAATAAACAATATAACAAGAAGATATTCTACTATTCTCTTTATAATAGTCCACAGGCTATCCTCATCATCAGGTAAGTCACCCTCACCTCCCCCATTATTACCACCATTTCCGGGATTTCCTCCATTATTGCCTCCACCTCCCGGATTTCCTCCGTCATCGCCTCCGCCTGGCCCCCCAGAAAGAGCACCAGGTTTATAATAAAACGAGAGAAGATAGGGATTGTTGTTTCTATTTCTTAAATTAACCTTAATATCATATCGTGATACGCCATTAGTCTGTTCGCTTTCTGTAACGTCAACTGTATAGATTCTATCATTAAACGGGTACGCATCAATATGTGACTCAGTTATATCGCCGAATTTAATTCCCTCTGCTATATTCTGGGCAATGGTGCTTTCTTCAGTCAAAACTGTAGATGAATAATCTGTATTAAGCGATGTATATATAGACCCAAATATGGGTACCGAAGCCATAGCAAGTATAGCCATAGCAACAACGACCTCTATAAGTGTAAAGCCCCTCTCCCATTTAAACACAACATCACCCCTTATGGGTTACCTTTTCTTTATGGCTGCCCTACCTGTAGAGGGCTGTATGGTTATGTAATAGTAATCTTTCCCCTTGTTTATGTATATGGTACCAGCACTACTTGGTGCACCAGTGACTGTGAAGTAAATCCCATCAGTTTTTATCTTACTGATATTAGAAGTAAATGTAATCCCCTGCGGGGCTGTGAATGTTTTTAGTGCTACAGGCATACCGGTGCCACTTCTTTTAATGGTATAGGACTTATCATAGATGTAGATTGTGTATTTCACATCAGGCTCACTTATATTTTTCTGTCTCACATCCCTTATGTCAAATAAGAGCTGTTGAGCTGTTATTTGCATATCAAGATTGGCTTTTGTATTTACATATCCGCTAACGGATGGATAGGATATGGCCATCACAACTCCCATCACAGCAACGACACATATGAGTTCAAGAAGTGTAAAACCTTTGCTGTCAAACATGTGCCTCATTATACTACCATATTCAAATAGAAATTGATAATACTGCTGCCGTAAAACACAGATGTAAATGTCCCAATGGCTAAAAACGGGCCAAAAGCTATCATATCTCTCATGTTTTTTCTCCTATATGCTATAAGTAGAAGCCCAACCACAGCACCAATTATAAAACTCAAGAAGAGGGAGAGTATTGTCGGCCAGGCCCCCAGATACCACCCACAGGCAGCCATAAGTTTCACGTCACCCATTCCCATACCTTCCGGAACAATAAGTGCCAACAGGAATAGAAAACCTCCACCTATAACAAGTCCTATAAAGTTATTGAGTAAATTTTCTTTAAATATTATGCTTATAATAATTCCTGGTATAAAGACTGCTAAAAGAACTGCATCAGGTATTATCTGCACATCCAAGTCAGTAAAAAATATAATAATAAGTCCGGAAAACAGGATGATGTATTTAATCGTCAGGTATGTAAAGCCAAAATAGATAAATATAAATAAATATATAAGGCCGGTAGCAAGCTCTACTAAAGGATATCTTATACTGATATGAGAGCCGCAGTATCTGCACCTGCCCTTTAGAAAAATATAGCTCAGCACAGGTATCATGTCAATGGGCTTTAGCTTAGTATTGCATGAAGTACAGTGGGAGGGGGGAAATACTATAGACTCCCCCCTCGGCAGCCTGTATATACATACATTGAAGAAACTGCCCATGGCCAGGCCAAAGAGAAAGACAATGAGGTATAACATAGGACAATGTAATCCTTTCTTTCTATCTATAATCAAACTATTTAATCAAAGAAAATCTTAGAATAATGTTTCATTTATATGGATTAGTATCCTATTCCCTTTACTGTGTTGTAGAAGGATAGAGTTGAGTACCTTTATTGTCTCCATTGCTTCCTGTACCATAATATACCTTAATTGTAGGATTCACATCTGTACTTGATTGTGTGGCTGTTACAATAAATGCCTTATTTGTTGCCGGGTCATACTGTGGCTTTGGTGGTTCTGGCGATAAATATTTTTTTGATACCAAAGTGCTCATCAAATCATCAGATTCAGTTGCTGATAGGGTTGGTTGTTCTCTTATAACATACTCCAACGCTGCATTTGCTATTGTTACCGCCGTGGCCTTATCTGCATCCATTTTAGACCTTGCCAAGGTTCCCGTCACATTGGGTACGGCTATGGCAGCAAGAACACCCAGTATTGCTATGACGACAATGAGTTCGATGAGTGTAAAGCCCCTCTGATTCCTTTTCATCCTCTTTCTTATCCAGTTTAACATTTCAATTACCCCTTTCCCAATTATTTTTTAAAGTTGTTTCCTTTATTCTTGTATGTACTGTTCCATAAACCACCTCCACGGGAAAACCAGTATTTTACTAACGAATACCATCTTAATTACATAATACCATAGTTTGATACATAATGCTACGAAAAGTTACTGATTCTGACACTAATTTTATCCTGATCTCAATATCCTACATAGTTCATCATCTGGAACATGGGCAGTGCTATAGATATTACTATAAAGCCTATTATTACAGCCATGAAGAGTATTATGGCTGGTTCCAGCATGGTGGTAAGCTGGGTAGTCCCTGTCTCTACCTCCTGGTCAAAAAAGTCTGCAATGCGAAGTAGCATATCATCCAGTGTACCTGAGTTTTCCCCCACCTCTATCATCTGGTAGACCATAGGTGGGAATATGCCTGAGGCTTTCAATGGTCCTGATAGGCCAGAGCCTTTAGAGAGTGCTTCAGAGACCTCAGAGAGTGCCTTTGAGACTACAGAGTTGCCTATAACCCTATCCGTCACCTCAATAGAACGCAGCACCGGCACGCCGCTCTGTATGAGTATGCCCAGTGTCCTTGTAAATCTGGCAGTTATTATCTTCCTGTTTAATGGACCTATGATAGGGAGAGTCAACTTTAAACCGTCTATCCGATATCTCCCTTCCTTTGATGAGGCATAAGAGTGAGTGACTACGTATATACCTCCCGCTGCAATGATTAAGATATACCAGTAGTTACGCAGTATATTGCTTAAGCCTATGAGTATCCTCGTGGGCAGTGGGAGCACAGCTCCCGCAGACTGAAAGAGTCCTATAAATGTAGGAAGCACAAAGGTTATGAGGAATATAACAACACCTATGGCTACGCAAGCAACAACTATGGGGTATGTCAGGGCTGACCTTATCTTCTGGTTTATCCTGTTCTGATTTTCAAAGTGTACAGCCATCCTGTCCATTATGGTATCTAAGGTACCGCTGACCTCCCCTGCTTCCACCATGTTGGTTAAAAGCGGTGGGAAAACATCAGGATATTTGCCCATGGTATCAGAGAGTGTCTTACCCTTCTGCACATCATCATATATCTCCATGAGCGTATCCCTAAGCCTTTTATTCTCTGTCTGCCCTCTCAGGATATCTATGCATGTCACTACCGACACGCCGGCCTTTATGAGGGAAGCAAATTGCCTGCAAAATATAGCTATATCTTTTACTTTAACCTTAGCTTTTAATAGGGTAAGAGATACATCATTCTTTGCAGCCTTTTCCTTTATATCCACAGGGTATAGCTTCTTTTCCCTCAGGTTTGCCCTCACGGAGGCACTGCTGTCCCCCTCTAATGTACCTATGATAAGCCTCCCGGCTTCATCTCTGGCTCTATATTCATATGAAGGCATATTATCACCTACTCACCGATAAAATCCTGCTCAAGCTTTCTGACTCAATAGCATACATAATTGCCTCTTCTTTCCTTATCCTGCCCTTCCTATAGAGTTCGGCTATGGAGTTATCCATAGATATCATGCCGTACTTTGCCCCTGTCTGTATAGTGGACTGTATCTGATGGGTCTTATCCTCCCTTATCAGATTGGATATGGCAGGGGTATTTATCATTATCTCCACAGCAACCACCCTTCCTTTTTCATCAGCAGTAGTCAAAAGCTGCTGGGATATTATACCCTGCAATACATTGGCCAGTTGTATCCTTATCTGCTGCTGCTGATGCGGTGGAAACACATCTATGATCCTGTCTATGGTCTTTGCAGCTCCTATAGTATGCAGGGTAGACATCACTAAATGCCCTGTCTCTGCAGCAGTGATGGCAGTGGATATGGTCTCCAGGTCCCTCATCTCACCCACAAGGATTACATCGGGGTCCTCCCTCAAGGCCGCCCTGAGGCCGCTAGCAAAGGACCTGGTGTCACTCCCCACTTCTCTTTGAACAATTATGCTCCTGTCATGCCTGTGGAGGTACTCTATGGGGTCCTCCAAGGTTATTATATGTGCATCCCTCTCATGGTTTATCCTGTCTATCATCGAAGCCAGGGTGGTAGACTTGCCGCTGCCTGTGGGGCCGGTCACCAGAATAAGCCCCCTGGACTTCATGGCCAGGTCTCCTACCACAGGTGGCAAGCCAAGTTCCTCTATTGATGGTATCCTCAATGATACCAGTCTAACTGCAAAGCTGTATGTACCCCGCTGTCTGAATATGTTTATCCTGTACCGTGCCACACCCAATACGGAATAGGCTAGGTCTATCTCTCCTACCTCTTCTAAAAGGTCAAACTGTCTGTCATCCAGAATATCCTTTGCATATTTCAATGTATTATCTGGTTTTAACATAGGGAGGTCCATCTTTTTTAAAAGTCCATTAACCCTCAGGGTGGGAGGTATACCCACTGCCAGATGAAGGTCAGATGCCCCCATATCAACCATGTACCTTAAAAGCTCCTCAAACTCCATAATTCCTCCATCAGTCCTCATATGTCAGTCTTGTCATTTCTTCCAGTGTAGTGATGCCATTTAAGACAAGCTCCCTTGCACTGTCTTTCAAGACACGGTTGCCATCTTTTATGGCCTGGCCTTTTATATCATCATCGGAAGCCCCAGAATTGATGAGCCTCTTTATCTCCTTTGTAATTGGAAGCATCTCAAATATACCCTGTCTTCCTCTGTAGCCCGTCCTGTTGCAGGCAGCACAGCCTCTACCCCTGTAAAGCTTGAGATTTGTATCTTCAGGCAGCCCCAAGAGCCTCTTTTCTACCTCATCAGCATCATAGGAGACTTTGCAGTTTGGACATATCTTCCGCACCAGTCTCTGGGCTATAACCCCCACAAGGGAAGAGGACAGCAGGTACGGCTCCACACCCATATCCATGAGCCTTGTCACAGCACCGGCAGCATCATTGGTGTGTAGGGTAGAAAGTACTAAGTGTCCTGTTATGGCAGCCCGAACAGCTATCTCTGCTGTCTCACTGTCCCTTATCTCACCCACCATTATGATGTCAGGGTCCTGCCTTAGCACAGACCTTAAGACACCTGCGAAGTCTAAGCCTATCTTCTCATTCACCTGTACCTGGTTAACCCCGGGTATGGTATATTCTACCGGGTCCTCAACCGTTATGATGTTCTTGTCCTCAGTGTTTATCTCCTCAAGCATGGTGTAGAGGGTGGTAGTCTTGCCGCTTCCTGTAGGACCTGTCACCAGTATTATGCCGTGGGGATGCCTTAAAAACGATGTGTATTTGTTCATTTCATCAGCATTTAACCCCAGCTTGTCCCTTGTAATTAAAAAATTTTGCTTATCCAAAAGCCTCAACACAGCCTTTTCACCATTAATGGTAGGTAGTACTGATACTCTTATATCCAGTTCTTTTCCATTAACTATAGTCTCTATCCTGCCGTCCTGAGGAAGCCTCTGTTCTGCAATATTGAGGTTAGCCATTATCTTTATCCTGGTAATTATAGGGCCAAGGGTGTCTTTCGATGGCCTCATTATCTCATGGAGCTCCCCATCAATCCTGAACCTTATCCTGACATCATCCTCAGTAGGCTCTATATGTATATCGCTCGCCCTGCCCTCAATACCCTGCTCAATGATAAGGTTTATGAGCCTTACCGCCGGGGCGTTGGCAACATCCTCAGAAACCTCTGCAGCCTCATTTCCGACTCCGTATTCACGCTTGAAGTCCTTGGCTGTCCTCTCTGCCTCCTGTCGTCCATAATACCGATTTATAGCTTTTTCTACATCAGCAGCAGTAGCTATGAACGGCTTTACATTCATCCCTGTGGCAATAGATACATCATCAATGGCGAAAATATCAAGTGGATCAGTCATAGCCACACAGAGGCCATCCTGGTCTTTCCTTATGGGGATGAGTTTATGCCGCCTGGCCAGGTTCTCCGATATAAGTTTCGGTATATCCGGATCTATGTAAAAGCGGGAAAGCTCAATATGAGGAATACCCAACTGAAACTCCAATACCTCTATTATCTGTTCAGGGGTCACGTATTTAAGGCGGGTCAAAACCTCACCCAGCCTCTCCCCTGTCTTTTTCTGTTCATCTAAGGCTGTATTCAATTGCTCCTGGGTAATAATGCCGGCAAAAAGCAGTATATCTCCAAGTTTCCGTTTTATCATGGCTTCTCCTTCATAGGAAAATAATCCTATTTAAATTATAGTATTATATTCGACACAGATTGAAATTATCCTTCATTTATCGATAACTTCTATTAAAAATTTCTCAAAGCATTTTTATTGTATCTATCCAGCACAAGTTTCTCAAACCTTCTCATAAACCTTGTCCATCCGGTCTCGTTTGTCGAAATCGGCCGTACCAATATGGTATATAGACCCAGACGGTTACCACCCAAAACATCAGTAAATATCTGGTCTCCTATGGCTGCAACCTCCTCAGGTTTTACATCTAAGAGTTTTAAGGCCTTTTTATATGGGCTTTTACGTGGTTTGCCCGCATTGTAAACATAGGGCACATTCAAAGCCTTAGCAAATTCCGTCACTCTATCCTTTGTCCCATTAGAGAGAAGGCATACCCTCATACCTTCGGACAATGCTTCATTTATTATCCTTCTGGTCCTCTCGTCAGGTACCCTTACATTCCATTCAATTATCGTATTATCAATGTCTATAATAATGGCCTTGAAGCCCCTCTGCTTGAGTTCCTTGATGTTCAGGTCGTCAATTGAATTTAAATACATATCAGGAAAAAGTATCATCCTCTGCACCTCCAGTATTTATTATAACAGAAAAAGAAGGCCCTGTAATCAATTTGAGAGCTCTTTGAAGAGCTTCATCAGGGCCTTCTTCTCTATCCTGGATACGTAAGACCTGGATATTCCAAGCATTTTGGCTATTTCCATTTGAGTCCTGCTGGCTCCATTGTTAAGACCATACCTTAATTCTATTATCTGCTTTTCTCTACCTCTAAGGCATTTATTTAGTTTTTCGTATAGTTTCTTTATCTGCATCTTTTCCTCAACCTTATCGCTTATCTCATCACCTTCTGTACCCAGTACATCCATGAGTGATATCTCATTTCCCTCTTTATCTATTCCTATAGGGTCCTGCAGATATACCTCATTCCTCGTCTTTTTGTTCGACCTTATGGCCATCAATATCTCATTATCTATACATCGGGCTGCATAGGTGGCAAGACGGGTCCCCTTCGACTCATCGTAGGTGTTTATGGCCTTTATCAGGCCTATGGTGCCTATGGATATGAGGTCGTCTATATCCCTATTGTTTGTAGAATATTTTTTCACCACATGGGCCACCAAACGCAGATTTCTCTCAATCAGTATATTTCTTGCATCTTCGTCACCATTTTTCATGCACTCCAGATATTGTTTTTCTTCTTCTGCCGAGAGTACCTGCGGAAATGAATTGCTGTTAGTAATATAACCTGAAGCATAGGATATTAATACCAGAGGCATCAAGGTGAAAAGACTGGATAATATCAATGAGGATACACCCCCCGACTGGATAATAAAATCATATGTGTCCAGTCGGGTATTTGTGCATGTCTAATAATTTTTATTTATTTTTAAAATAGCATCAACAATATCATGGAATATTTCTGCTGCTTTCCCGCCGCCTACTCCTCCACCCTCTACCATCACAGCCATCACATAATGTGGATTGTTATACGGGAAAAAACCTGTAAACCAGGAATGAGAGATATCCTTTTCTTTGTTAAACTCTGCCGTGCCGGTCTTGCCTGCCACCATACCTTCTACGTCTGCTTTCTTGCCTGTGCCGCTTGATACCGCAAGTTTCATCATCTCTGACAGGCTTTTTGCAATATCGGAATCTATGACCCTGTAACCTTCGCTTTGAGTAACCTCCCGCAATACCTTGCCGTTGTCATCTACTATTGAGTCAACCAGTCTGGGTTTATACCTGTATCCTTTATTTGCTATGGTAGCTGTCATATCTGCTATTTGTAGTGGTGATACAAGCAGACTTCCCTGTCCAATGGATATATTCCCAATTCCTGCACCTACTGTTTCATTTTTCCCAGGCAGGTTTATGTTCTGGCTCACCGATATACCTATGGACTCAGGTTCATCGAGGCCAAATCTTTTAGCCATATCCAGTATTTTCTCCCCCCCAATCCTCATTCCTATTTGTATGAAAGCCACATTGCAAGACTCGGCATAGGCACTTTTAAAATCTATATTTCCATGACCTTCTTTTTCAAAGCACCTGTAAGTAACGCCGTTGACGTTTATACTGCCACTGCAATTAAATATATCGGTATCACTAACCTTGTTTTCTTCCATGGCGGCTGCCGCAACTATGGTCTTGAAAACAGAGCCAGGGGGATATCCGTTTAAAGCCCTGTTTATCAATGGCGCGTCATCTCTATTCAGGCTCATATTTATATTGTTCTGGTCAAACTGCGGCCTGCTGGCCATGGCAAGTATATCTCCCGTATCGGCATCCAGGACTACAGCTGCCCCTGTTACTGCATAAATATCCATTGTCTGTTCGACCACCTTCTGTATCCCATAGTCCAGTGTGGTCTTTAAATTAAATCCCGTCTCATCACCCTTATTTACAAATTCTGCATCAAGACCCGGGAGTATTCTTTTAGACCTGTCCCTGTATATACGAACCATTGTCCTGCTGCTGCTTTTAAGGTCCTGCTCATAATCTTTTTCTATTCCCATCATGCCTGACCCGTCTCCACCGAGATAGCCAATCACATGTCTGGCCAGGCCATCCTCTGCATACCTCAATGTATCATGATATGTATAAATTCCATGAGGCAATGAATCCTTTATCAGTCTAAATAGTTCCGCATCCTCAACAATGAAGGTAAGTACACTATCTCTTCCATCTACCAATCGGGCCTCTAACTTATCCTGGTCCTGGTTGCTCAGTTTAGATATTATCCCTGCTGCCAACTCTCTATCCCTTATCTGGGCAGGTACTACTATCAGCATATCGGCACTATCTGTATCGGTGAATGGTATACCATTTCTATCCAGCACGGCACCCCTTTGTGGCTTCAATACAACCTCTTCTACCATCTGGCTTTCTGCCATTTCTTTATATTTCTCACCTTTATATACCTGTATGTAAAAAAGTCTGGAAATAATTAGTGCAAAACACAGCAACATGGTTCCCTGTAAAAGGCGAAGCCTGACAGGCATAAAAATACCCCCTCTCGGATTTAATAATATTATCTCCGATCGGGGTTTTTTTATGCCTTTTTTCTCCTTAATATGTCAAATTCAGTAAACTCTCTCTCCGAACCCATCCAAACCATCTGCTGAGCGTGGGGAGCTGCATCAATCTCATTAAAATCTGTATCATACAGTTTGCCTGTGTTAAACGGATATACGCCGTTGGGAGTGAGCACCTCCACATCCTCATTTTCAAAAAACCTGTTCCTCTGTTCTACTAAGACCATCTTCTTCTCCCTGTCATAACCTCTCACCATACCTATAAAGTCATAGCCTGACCTGTGTGTGTCCTTATCATAGTTGTGTTCTTCCGGGCCCGGCCGGCTGAAATAAAACCCTGTGGTAAAATCTCTTGTGCTTGCCTTATACAATTCTTCTAAAAGACTTTCGTCAAACCTATAGCCCGTCGGGTCATTCAAGTAGGCGTCCAGTGCCTTTCTATATGCATCTACTGTCACAGCCACATAATATATCCCCTTATTCCTGCCCTCAATTTTCAGGCTTGACACCCCGGCATCCACCAGCTCAGGCAAATATTTTATCATACAAAGGTCCTTTGAGTTCAT
The DNA here is from genome assembly GCA_030016635.1 of Thermoanaerobacteraceae bacterium. Taxonomy (GTDB): domain Bacteria; phylum Bacillota; class Thermoanaerobacteria; order Thermoanaerobacterales; family UBA4877; genus JASEJQ01. The sequence goes on from JASEJQ010000045.1 coordinate 16,009, forward strand.
TATATAGCTGCCACGTTCATCCTCAAATACAGGGAAATACTCACCGGGACGCTTTTCCTCTGTCAGATAATACTTCCATCTGCATGGATGAGTGCACTCACCCTTATTAGCATCCCTGCCCGTAAGGAAGTTGCTAAGAAGGCAGCGGCCGGAGTAAGAAATACACATAGCCCCGTGGACAAAAGCCTCCAGTTCCAATGTATCCGGTACGTTACTTCTTATCTCTTTTATTTCCTCTATGGAAAGCTCTCTTGCCAGCACCACCCTCTTTGCCCCCATGCTGTGCCAGAAAGCCGCACTCATCCAGTTGGTGTTGTTTGCCTGCGTGCTAATATGGATCTCAGCAATGGGAGCAACATTTTTGACCATGGTAAATATTCCCGGGTCAGAAACTATAAAGGCATCTATCCCTGCATCAAAGGTGTCCTTTATAAACTCGTCCAGGCCTATTAAATCTTCATTGTGCGGTATGATATTGAGAGTAAGATATACCTTTCCACCTTTTTCATGGGCATATCTCACCCCTTCCCTTATCTCATCCATGGTAAAGTTGTTAGAACCAGCCCTGAGACCGTACCGCTTACCTCCTATATATACCGCATCGGCGCCATAATAAAAGGCCGCCTTCAGCCTTTCTAAGTCTCCCGCAGGTGCTAAAAGCTCAATCTTTCTCATCGGTCACTCTCCTTTGTATCTTATAACGGCCAGGCCGTCCCCCAACGGCAGTATGCATGATGACAATCTATCATCATTCATAATCCTCTCAACAAACTTTTTCATCCTCATAACAATGGTCCTATGCTTATGGGGGACAGGACCTGATTTGGCTACCCGCCCGCCAAAAAGGACATTATCAGCAATTATAATGCCATCTTTCGATGTGATTTTAAGACACAGGTCAAGGTATTCGTTATAATGTCCTTTTGAGGCATCTATAAATAAAAAGTCAAACTTTTTATCTAAAAACCTCAGGACATCCAGTGCATCCCCATATATGAGCCTTATATTTTCGAGCCCACTCTTTTCCACATTATTCTTAGCTTTTATATAACTCTCCGCGTCAACCTCTATAGATACCACTTCGGCCCATGGAGCATATGTAGCCATTAGTATGGCCGAATACCCCAGAAATGTCCCCAGCTCAAGTATACTTTCAGGTTTTTTTAATCCAATCATAAAGGCCAGGAAACGGTCCACCCCAGACCTTACTATTGGGGAATAGCCTGACACCTGATTTCGTATCCTATAAAGATTTTCATCGTTTATTGCTGAAATCATGCTGATGTACTCCAGGACATCCTCATTAAATATATCCATTATTTATCTTCCTTAAAAGCATTCTTTGCATTCAGAAATTCCTCATAGTTATCGGTAAAGAAATGTGAGCCATTTCCCCTGGCTACATAATAAATGTAGTTAGTTTCGACAGGGTTTAGAGCAGCCATTATTGACTTGAGACCGGGATTCGAAATAGGCCCGGCCGGAAGTCCCTTAACCTTATAGGTATTATACTGCGAATCTACCTCTAAATCTTTTAAAGATAGCTTCTCCTTATGCTTTCCAAGTGCATACTGCACTGTAGCATCTATCTGAAGCTTCATACCCCTATTAAGCCGGTTATATATGACAGAAGCTATCTTTGGCCTGTCATCATCAGTGACAGCCTCTCTCTCTATCATAGATGCAATCTTTATTATGTCGTCCAGCTTCCTTCCGTTTAAGTTTTCTTTAATATTACTTTCATAAATCACGTTAAATCTTGTGAGCATAGTGTTTATAATATCCTCAGGACTGGCATCAACCTTGAAGGTGTAGGTATCAGGATAGAGATACCCTTCTAATCTGCCTGGCCTATCCTCAGGTATTTCTTTTAAATATTCATATTTCGATGTATCGAAACTGTCAACAGCTTTCATAAATTCATCTTCAAGGACCAAACCTACCTCATTGAGCCTGGCTGCCATATCCTTTATAGTAAAACCCTCAGGAAACGTAACCTTTACCGTATCCTCAACAATATCCCCCTGTTCCAGTTTCTTTATTATCTCATCCAGGTTCATATCAGGGCTCATGGCATATTTCCCCGCCTTTAAAACCCTGCTCTTATCCTGAAGACTTACCCGAAGTTCAAACGCAAGAGGCGATCTGATAACTCCTCTTTCTTTTAATATCCCGGCAATCTCCTTTACTCCTGCATGCTGAGGTATAACAATAACTATATAATCATCACTGGATGATACTGGCTGCATTAGATAATAAATATAGCCAGCAGCAAGGGCAGCAATAAAAATCAGCATAATAAGGGCAAACCTTCTTCTCATCCAATTCATCCCCCCTTTATGCTGATTATATCAAAAAATATCTATTTTAAATAGATACGGGATATGTTTTTGTATATATTGTAAATAATGTAGCCAAACAGTATTACTGATATACCCTCACCCAGGGCTATGCCGCCCATCGTTACAATATATGGTACCTTTGCAAAATAACTGACCCATACAGATACAAAGATGGAATTTAAAATTATCGGCGGCAGTACGCCCATCCAGAAATTTTTAGCCTTGCTGGTAAGATAAGCGGCTGCCAGTGTTACCAGGCTCCCTCCCGCTATATCTACGATGCCAAAGGGACTTTGCAGGTTTGCCAGAAGACATCCTATAAAAAGTCCAGGTATAGCTGCTGGCTCTATTAGCGGCAGTATTGTAAGCCCTTCAGAGAGCCTAAGCTGAAGTGGATTAAAACTCAATAGACCCATTGCATAGGTGAGAACTATATAAAGTACAGCTATTATTGCGGCTTTAGTAATGTATCTCACATTCATACTGAAATTCCTCCAATTTCGTCATTGATTATCTTAAACACATCGGCAACCATAGTAGAAAACCTCATTTCTTTTTCAAGAAAGTCCCTAACTGTCGGATTTAATGTTATCAACTGGTACATATCATTGATTTTTTTAACTTCATCCTCGGAAGGCTTCTGTCCCATTGCCTGTTTGGCACTCAGCTCCATCTCCATCTTATGGAAGTCATTGACCATATTAGAGTTTGTTTCATCAGCTTCTACAGCTTTTTTTGCTTCCAGATAGCTTTTGTATTCATCAGATTCTGCCATTGCCCTGGCAAGTTGATGAGCCAGATCATATATGTTCATTTTGTTACAACCTCCTTAGTTAAAATGGACTATGATCAAATCAAATAGTGAATATAATGCAATACCTTTCAGGCATGGCATATAACATCCAAAGGCAGCCTTAAAGCGAGTCCATGATAATCTTGGATTTGGGGCAAATGCAGCCGGGGCAGCAGGCATGGACGCCTGCTGAGCTTAAGCCGTAGGCATGGACGCCGC